>NZ_JBFUJG010000112.1:0-17198 GCF_056401495.1 Mucilaginibacter sp. P4_E8 | reverse complement strand
CTTTTACCGATTTCTCCCACTCAGTCACCTATAATTCATTGTTGCAACATCAATAGTGCCGTAGTTTTAGGTATAATTTAATACTTAAAACAATGAACAACGATATAGAAACTACCATTACTCCCAATAATAGCAAAACTGCTGCAGGGGTAATTTTATTAGCCATTGGCGGTATATTACTGGCAAGGCAATTTGATCTGTTCTTTATCCCCGACTGGCTGTTTAGCTGGCCGATGTGGATAATAGCCTGGGGATTATATATGGGCGCCAAGTATAATTTCCGCAAGGCTTCATGGATCATCATCACGCTAATTGGTGTAGCCTTTTTACTCGACGAAAACATTGCCAATGCCGACCGCATTGTTTGGCCGGTAGCCATAATGGGCTTTGGTGCATGGATGATATTCAGGCCAAAAAAACATAAAGAAGAATATTATTTTGAAAAGCCTAAAGACACTTTTCATTTTGATAAAACAACCGGACCTGAAGTGTAATTAATACTTTTTTATTGTCAATGTTAAAGAGAGGGACCCGTAAGGGCCCTCTTTTTGTTGTTGGCCTTTATAATACAATAGACTACAAACATGTCGAAACATACAAATTTTACTACCCGACAAAACTTTTTAAATTACCAGGCTACTTTTTCACCGACAAAACATGTATTCCCACCGATTTCTTTAAATATATCACCAGTTTTTGTTTGGCTCATCTATAATGTTACCTTAGTTTTGGGATATGATTTAATTTGCACACAAATGAACAACGATATAGAACATCCAAATAATCCCAATAAAGGAAAAGCCATGGCAGGTATCATACTGCTGGCTATTGGGGGCATATTGCTTTTGAGGCAGTTTGCTGATATTTTTATCCCTGGCTGGCTGTTCAGCTGGCCCATGTGGCTTATAGCCTGGGGACTTTATTTAGGAGCTAAACATAATTATAAAAAATCAGCATGGGCTATCATGGTATTTTTAGGCGTCATTTTTTTATTTAATAATAACATTGATGATGCCCACCGTATAGTTTGGCCCATAGCTATTATTGCCTTTGGTATATGGCTTATTTTAAGACGCGGCAAAGGTGACTGGGGAAAAAATTTTAAAGACGGGCAATGGACCAAACAGCCAGACGGGCAATGGACCAAGCAGCCGGCTAATTTTAATTTTGACAAAGCCGATCCGGAAATAGATTATGCTGTAAAAGATGGTGATGATGTTCCGCCAAAAGAACCGTATACCCCCCCGTTTGGTTATCACAACGGCGACGACTACCTGGATACTGTTTCCATTTTTGGCGGGGTTAATAAAACCGTTCTGTCAAAAAGTTTTAAAGGCGGCGAAATTGTAAACATTTTTGGCGGTGCCGAACTTGATTTTACCCAGGCTGATATTAATGGCAGGGTTATAATTGATATCACCCAGATATTTGGCGGCACCAAGATCATTGTTCCATCAAACTGGCAGGTTGTATCTGATCTGGCAGCTGTTTTTGCCGGTGTTGACGATAAAAGGATCAGGAGCACCGCATCAGCTAATAACGAGAAAATACTGGTACTTAAAGGTACTTCCATTTTTGCAGGCGTTGATATACGCAGCTATTAATAATTTAGTATCAAGTAGTTAGTATCAAGTATCATGACTAAATCATAAACTTTAGATACCTGAAATCTTGATACTTGATACTAACTACTTGATACTTTAAAAAAAACAATCATGAACTGGTACGTAGCAAAATTAGTTTTCAGGGTGATCAGTGGTGATGGCGATCATCAGGCACAATTTGATGAACAATTACGGTTGATCAGTGCCGATACGGAACTGAACGCTTATGAAAAAGCAAACAAAATTGGCCATGCCAATCAGGATAGCTTTAAAAACATAGAGAAACAAACCGTTAAATGGCAGTTTATTGATGTGGCCGAATTAAACCAGATCAATGACCTTACCGATGGCACTGAACTGTATTACCATATACACGAAACACCCGATGCCGACCTGTACATTGCCTGGGCGCATCACAAATCGGCTTTATTGGGTGCAAGAAATTAATAACAATCAGTATCAAGTAGTTAGTATCAAGTAGCAAGACTTTAGTATCAAAGTTTTAATTCGATCGTAATACTTGATACTAACTACTTGATACCAATCACTAAACATAAAAAATAAGTTTTGGCATTACCGGCATTATCAGCTTCAAAATTATACGGCGCATTCATTGTATGCGGTGTGGTATGGGCCGCATTGCAAACTTATATTGTACATAGTTTTGGTTTTTTTTGGTACACTGCCACAACCGATGGGTTGCTTGGTGCCGTGTTACTTTCAGGCGCTTGCTGGCTCATTAATAATAACCTGCGTTATTATCAGCCGGGTAAGGGCAGCTACATCAACTTGTTTATATGGTGTGTTGCACTGGCCGGTATTTGTACGCTGGGTTGCCGCTATTTGCTTCCACTTATTAATACCGATAAGGTGTTTGTTAATTTTGTGGTGCAATCATTAACCATCCGTTTTTTTACCGATTTTTTGGCTATAGGCTGGATGGCCATGATCAGTTTGTTATGGTACTCTCAGCTTGATCAAAAAGAAACCCAAAAACGTAAAACTGAGGCCGAACAGCTGGCCCGCGATGCCGAATTATATAACTTACGGCAGCAATTACAACCCCACTTTTTATTCAACAGCCTCAACTCAATTAATGCCCTTATTGGTTTTAAACCCGACGAGGCCCGCAGGATGATACACCAGCTTTCGGACTTTTTACGCGRCACATTAAAAAAAGACGATCAGCAACAGGTTCCTTTAAGCGAAGAGCTGGCGCATTTGAATCTTTATCTGGATATTGAGAAGGTACGTTTCGGCCACCGTCTGCAAACCGAAATAAGCTGCGATGATAAATGCAATAAGGCTGTAATGCCATCCATGCTGTTGCAACCCCTGGTTGAAAACGCTATAAAATTTGGTTTATATGATACTACCGGCGAAGTAACCGTTAGCATTCGCGGCGAAATTGAGGAACACTATTTAATACTGATGGTTCAAAACCCCTTTGATCCACAAACCTCGCGCCCGCAAAAAGGCACTGGTTTTGGCTTGCGGGGAGTACAGCGTAGATTATATTTACTTTTTGCCCGTAACGATTTGATGGAAACTCATGCAAATGATAATATATTTACAACCATTATAAAAATACCACAGTTATGAGGCGAGCCTTAATTATTGACGATGAACCTTTAGCCCGCATGGTTGTAAAGGAGTACCTGCAAAATTTTGACCAGATTGAATTGATCCAGGAATGTAGTGATGGCTTTGAGGGCCTTAAAGCCATTCAGCAATATCAGCCCGATTTAATTTTTCTGGATGTGCAGATGCCCAAAATAAACGGTTTTGAGATGCTGGAACTGGTAGAGCAATCGCCTGCCGTAATATTTACTACCGCTTTTGATGAGTATGCTATAAAAGCATTTGAAGCACACGCGGTTGATTACCTGTTAAAACCCTTTAGTAAAGACAGGTTTAACAAGGCGATTGAAAAATTCCTGGCAACAGCGCCAGAAAAACATACACCTAAACAAACCGAAGAACTGCTGGAAACCGCTGCCTCGCAATCGCCTGCACAGCATGAGCGTATTGTGGTAAAAACCGGCACCAAAGTGAAGATCATCCCTGTAGCTGATGTTGAATACCTGCAGGCCGATGATGATTATGTAAGCGTGTTCACCAAAGAAGGATCATACCTGAAAAATAAAACCATGAACTTTTTTGAGCAAACGCTTGATGCCCGCCAGTTTGTGCGTGTTCACCGCTCCTACATTATAGCCATACAGCAAATAACCCGTATTGATCCTTACGAAAAAGACGCTCACCTGGCCATCCTAAAATCGGGTGCCAAAATACCGGTAAGTAAAACAGGTTATGTAAAACTGAAACAGGTATTGGGGATATAGGGTTTTTGAGCCCTTGTATGAACCCTGATTAATAGATTTTAAGATTACCGATATTTTTGTAGAGACACATTACATGTGTCTTTTTTTATGGATCAAAATAGCTAACATGTGCAGAAAAATAACCTAATCATATTCAACCCTATAGTAACCGATAAAAGGAAAGTATTCAGTGTTGATATTTATGGTATCATAAATACCTAAGGGAGATGCTGCCTGTAAAGTGCCTATAGCAATACCTTGCCCGTTTGTAGTGCCAGGAGCCAGGTAAAAAAAACCAAAACTACCAATCTGTCCTTTATAAAATATCAGGTCGCCCGGTAAGGGTTCATCTACCTTTTTATAACGTTTCATAATAGTTACCGAAAGTGGTTCAGCAGTGTTCCTGTTAATATTAACACCCGTTTGTTTTAATACATACTGTATATATCCGGGAGAATCAAAGCTTGATTTGGGAGTGTTTTTACCTAACTCAAAAGGGATTTGTTTCCAGGTGGTTAAAAGCGCTATTGTTAATGCTAACTTTCTTTTACCAGACGGGAGGCTTATAATAGTTTTTTTGACACTACCCCAATCAATGCTTTCACCGTCAGCAAAAGCATTGCCTTGATTTGCCTGTGTACTTTCTATTAAGCTTATCAGATATTGATTAAGCTGCGATTCATCAAGTTTTAGTCCGGCTACCCGGCTTTTTAATTCAGCTATAGCCTTTTTTTGCTTGCTTAAGCTATCGCTTGATTTTTTGAGCTCGACTTTTACCCTCTTGAGTTCCTTATTTGAATTGAACAGGTTATAGCTGGCAAATACCAATGATGTAATGAAAATCAAAATCCCAATGAGACTGATAATTGCTGATCTTCGCGAAGATCTCTCCAGGTTATCAAGCTCATTCATCATTTACATTTTACCTGTTACTATAATTTTTAACGCCTGATCCCACATTCGCAAAAGTCTTCCACCTGTATAGGTTATTAAACCCGAAGACCCGAACATTAATGATAATTCGGCCTTACCAGCTTCTTTATTGTAGATCATGAGTGAAATAGCTACAAGAAGTATTACTAAGGATATACCTGTAACAGCAAGGTGAATAAACCTTTCAAACTTAAACAGCCTGACAAGTTTTTCAACTATGGAATATCTTTCATCCAATTCTTCCTGTTTCATTGATACTCATTATTAGGATGTTATACGAATTTAAAAAATAAAATTGTATTTCACTTCGTTATTTCACAAATATCCCAATAAGCCAAAGTCACAAACTTCAGCGGGGATTAAAATCACTCCATCAGCAATACCATCAGCGCTTCTTCTACCCTGCCCTCTTCCAACAATTGTTTGGCCTTTAGGTGCAGTTGCAATTCGCGGGTTTGGCTGTCGCCGATGGTGGCATCAAGCAATTCTTTTATATCAGGTGTTTGCATATAGGCTTCAATGGCATCTGCAGCAGGCAAAGCCTCCAGGTTACCCAGTTGCCCCAGGTTATTACCCGTTAGTACCCGTGAATTGCGGATGCCATACGGCAGGGCATCAACCCCAATACCTATTTTAAAATTGGGTTTGGCTACTTTAAAAAGATTATCTGGCGTAACGCGGCAATACCAGTCGCCACCAAGACGGGCCACCTGGTCAATTTTGGTCTGGTCAATTTTGCCATCCGCATCTAAAATATCCTCGTTAATATGGATCATTTTAATTTCGGCCAAAACCAGGTTACCTGCGCCAGGCGTATTACCCAGGGATATCACCTGGTTAACAACACATTCCAGCTGTACAAACGACTCGGCCACACGCGGCGGTTTAACCAGTTCAGATGCTACAGGGGTTAATCCTGATTTGATGAACTCATTTACCCCCTTAGCATACGCCACACTCGACAGGGAAACCTGCTGCACCATATCGTAATTAACAATATTGATCACGCATTCGGGCACTTCCAATACATTCTCCAGCGTGTGCTTGGTGGTATTATCCCGTACACTGCGCGATGGCGAAAACACACAAACCGGCGGGTTAGTGCTGAACACATTAAAAAAGCTAAACGGGCTCAGGTTTACATTACCATCTTTATCAACAGTTGAAGCCAGGCAAATGGGTCGCGGCGCAATGGCATGATTAAGGTAATTATGCAATTGTAAGATAGAAAGATCAGCGGTTTTTAAGGATAACATAGTATTTATTAAACACAATAAAATCTTGTCATGCTGAACAAAGTGAAGCATCTATTAGCCAACATGCAAAGTTCGGTAATAGATCCTTCGTTCCTCAGGATGACAAGTTCATAAATTCTTATTTCTTCAACCCCAATATCGAAAAATCACTATTGGCTTTTTTTATAATGTTGCCCAGCATACCCAGGCCGGTAATTTCCATTTCAATCAAATCGCCGTCCTTTAACCATTGGGGTTGATAAGCGGGATCATTTAATAAACCGGTTCCGTTAAGTTCCAGGAAACAACCGGTACCAACCGTGCCCGAACCTATTACATCGCCAGGCAGCACATCGCAGCCGTAGGCGCAGCGTTCAATGATCTCGGCAAAGGTCCAGTCCATATCGGCCATATTACCTAATGATACCTGTTTACTGTTCACCACACACTTCATTTCCAGCTTGTAGGCATTACCGGTATGGCCGGGTTGGGGTGCAACCTTATAATGCTCCAACTCATCGGGTGTTACCAGCCACGGGCCAATAACCGTCGAAAAATCCTTGCCTTTAGCAGGCCCCAGGTTCAACAACATTTCTTCCATTTGCAGGGTACGGGCGCTCATATCATTCATGATCATGTAGCCGGCAATAAAGCTATCAGCATCAGCGGCTTTAATGTTACGGCCCTTCTTATTGAGCACAACGGCCACCTCCAGTTCAAAATCGAGCTTGTTAAAATGATCGGGCATACACTCAATTTCGCCGGGTCCTTGTATAGCGTTGTGGTTGGTAAAGTAAAATATAGGGTATTGATCAAACTCAGGGATCATGTCGGCCTTGCGGTTACGGCGGGCTGCTGCCACATGCTGTCTGAAAGCGTATCCATCCCTGCATGATGATGGGTGAGGTACAGGTGCTATCAGCTCAAAAAATAGTTCTTCCTTGGCTTCCATTTTGCCGGAGCTGATGGCTGCATCAACACGCTTGGCATGATCCATCAATTCTTCACCTCCCCACAAAAACTCGTTCATGTTGTCTGGGATCAGTTTATCGCAGGAATTAAGGTTATAGATATGTTTATTTATAAAAATACCTAAATGCTCTCGGTCTTCAGTTTTATAGGATACTAATTTCATAGGATGATGTGTTTATTTAACTGGTTTTAAGCTGCTTTCGTCTATTTAATAAAAATATACTGAACAATATTATAAAAGCTAACAAAGCAATAAAGTCTATTAAAAAATTGGTTAAAATAAATCCAACCTCAGTCCAGCTACCCAATGCTACTTTGCCTTCGATATATGAATAAAAATGCAAGGGAAAGCCAACGGAGGTGAATCCGTCTGAAGGAGCATCAACGGTTGAAAATACTACAGTAATGATGATCCAGATGGTTAATCCTAACCATATAGCTTTCTTTTTGATCATAACTGGTGATTGGTTAAACCAAAACTAAACAATTTACTTTATGGGTGGTTAATTTATTATGCTTGCATATTAAAAATATTACCTTTAATTTCGTATTAACCATGTTACGTATACAAAAGCATTTTTATTTTTCCCTGGGCCTTACCAGTATGAGCGATGCCTCATCGTTCAGGGATGCTATGCTTGCTAAAATTGTACTTGCTCAATACTAATTCCTCCCCTTTGTTGTAAGCTAAAATGTTTTAAAGTTGAAATGTCAATGAACTTCAACTAATTAAACTTTTAAAACTATTTAGCTTACCAAATCGTTTTATGTATGTATTGCACTGATATGATGTGGGTTAAACCATTTTAACCTTGCAACATTCAATATTCAAACGAAAACCAATTAAAACATCATGCCCGTATATCATTCATTAGGAGCTATCCCGCCAAAGCGGCATACACAATTTCGTAAGCCCGACGGTTCATTATATGCCGAAGAACTGGTATCTACCGAAGGTTTTTCGAGCCTTTACTCGTTGGTTTACCATGCTTACCCGCCCACTATTGTAAAAACACTGGGCGAGCCCTACAGTGTTGAGCCAAAAATTGCCCGCGAAAAGCACCTGAAACATACCAGTCTGATAGGTTTTAACATCAAACCCGAAGACGATTATCTGCAAAGCCGCAAACGTGTATTGGTAAACAGCGACCTGCATATTTCACTGGCCGCGCCCCGCCAATCCATGACCGATTATTTTTACAAGAACAGCCAGGCCGATGAAGTAGTTTTTATACATGAGGGCAGCGGTACTTTAAAAACAGGATTCGGCAATATTAAATTTGTGTATGGCGATTACCTGGTGATACCCCGCGGTACCATATACCAAATGGAGTTTAACACGCCCGATAACCGCTTATTTATTGTGGAAAGCTTTAGTCCTATTCGTCCGCCAAAACGTTACCTTAACCAGTATGGGCAGCTTATGGAACATTCGCCCTATTGTGAGCGCGATATTAAACGCCCCGCTGATTTAAAGACCTATGATGAAAAGGGCGACTTCAAGATCCTGATCAAAAAACAGGGCTTGATATATCCTTACATATATGGCACCCACCCCTTTGATTTTATTGGCTGGGATGGCTTTCATTATCCATGGGCACTATCCATACATGATTTTGAACCAATAACCGGGCGCCTGCACCAGCCGCCACCCGTACATCAAACCTTTGAGGGCAATAACTTTGTGATATGCTCCTTTGTACCGCGCAAGTTTGATTATCATCCACTATCCATCCCCGCGCCTTACAATCATAGTAATGTGGATAGCGACGAGGTTTTATACTACGTGGATGGTGATTTTATGAGCCGCAAAAGCGTAGTAAAAGGACAGATCACCCTGCACCCGGGCGGCATACCGCACGGTCCGCATCCTGGCACCGTCGAAAAATCGATAGGTAAAGAATCAACAGACGAACTGGCGGTGATGATAGATCCATTCCGCCCGCTGATGCTGACAGAAGATGCTATAAAAATTGAGGATGAAAATTATTATAAGAGCTGGCAAATGTGAGCTAAAAGCTGAGAGCCGATAGCTAAAAGCAATCACTAATTCAGTAACTCAATAATTTTAAATTAAACAAACAATGCAAACACAAACCATAGATAAACAACCAACCACAACAGATTTTTTACCGCTTAATGGTACCGACTATGTTGAATTTTACGTAGGTAATGCCAAGCAAGCCGCTCATTATTATAAAACCGCTTTCGGCTTTCAGAACCTGGCTTATGCCGGCCCGGAAACCGGTGTGCGTGACAGGGCATCGTACGTATTGCAGCAAGGCAAAATCAGACTGGTATTAACTACACCCCTGCACTCTGATCATCCTATTGCTGAGCATATTAAAAAACATGGTGATGGGGTAAAAGTATTGGCCCTGTGGGTTGATGACGCTTACGACGCCTTTGAGCAAACCACCAAACGCGGTGCTATACCTTGCCAGCAACCGCAAACCCTTACTGATGAGTATGGCGAAGTGCGTACCAGTGGTATAAAACTTTATGGCGAAACAGTTCACCTGTTTGTGGAACGCAAAAACTACAAGGGTTTATTTTTACCCGGGTATCAAAAGATGGAAAACCACTATACCCCCCCGCCTGCGGGCTTATTATATATTGACCATTGCGTAGGCAATGTAGGCTGGCACCGGATGAACGAATGGGTTGGGTTTTATGAGGATACCATGGGTTTTAAAAACATTTTAACATTTGATGATAAAATGATCAGCACCGAGTATTCGGCCCTGATGAGCAAGGTAATGAGCAATGGCAACGGTTATGTTAAGTTCCCTATAAACGAACCTGCAGAGGGCAAAAAGAAATCGCAGATTGAGGAATACCTGGAGTTTTATGAAGATGAAGGTGTGCAACACCTGGCACTTGCCACTGCCGATATTGTAGCCACTGTAACCGACCTGCAAAACCGCGGCGTGGAGTTTTTAACCATACCTACCACTTATTACGACGACCTAACCGACCGCGTTGGCCATATTGATGAAGACCTGGAGCCATTGAAAAAACTGGGGATCCTGGTTGACCGTGACGACGAGGGTTACCTGTTACAGATTTTTACCAAGCCTATTGAAGACAGGCCAACACTGTTCTTCGAGATCATTCAGCGCAAAGGCGCAAAATCATTCGGCGCCGGTAATTTTAAAGCATTATTTGAAGCTATTGAGCGCGAACAGGAAATAAGGGGAAATCTGTAAGAGAATAAAGAGCAAAGAACCAAGATATAAGACAAAAAAGTAAAAAATTAAGCCGGCAAATGCCCGGCTTTTTTGTTGGTTGGTTTCATTATATTTGATATACCTAATACTCCATCAAATGAAAAATCTCATTCTGTTTATTGGCATAATTGCCCTAAGCATCAACTGTTTTGCACAAAATACACCCGCACCTAAACCTGTTTATGATGCTGCACTTGCTAAAAAATTAGGTGCCGATCAGTATGGTATGAAAAAGTATGTGATGGCCTTTTTAAAATCAGGGCCAAACCGTCTGCAGGATTCGGCGGCAAGGATGCAGCTGCAAATGGCGCACTTAAAAAATATTACACGCCTGGCCAATGAAGGGAAATTAGTAGTGGCAGGTCCGTTTTTAGATGATCAGCCTATAAGGGGGATATTTATTTTTAATGTGGAAACCCTGGAGGAAGCCAAAAAATTAACCGAAACCGACCCAGCCATTAAAGCAGGCACTTTAATTATGGAGCTACACCCTTTTTATTGTTCGGCTGCATTGATGGAGGTAACCAACATACACAGTAAACTGCAAAACAAAAGCATAACCGACTGAGCCGATGCAGGCTAAATACATCATTGAGCTATTAAAACAAAAAGCCGATCCTGTTTACCTTGCAGGTATGCAGCGTTATGCTATTGATACCGCGCATGCTATTGGGGTCCGCCTCCCTGAATTGCGTAAACTGGCTAAAACCATAAAAAAAGATCATACCCTTGCACTTGAGCTTTGGGATACTGGTTTGCATGAGGCACGTATGCTGGCATCTATGATAGATGAGCCGGCTATGGTAACCGAAACACAGATAGATAACTGGACAGGTGATTTTACCTCCTGGGACCTGTGCGATCAGGTATGCGGTAACCTGTTTGACCGTACTCCTTTCGCCATTTCAAAAGCAATTGAGTTTAGTGGACATGCCAATGAGTTTGTTAAACGGGCAGGCTTTGTTTTAATGGCCGAATATGCAGTGCACAATAAGAGCGCACCCAACGAAACATTTATAGCGCTGTTCCCCATTATGGAACGAGAGGCCTGGGACAACCGTAACTTTGTTAAAAAATCAGTGAACTGGGCCTTGCGTCAAATAGGGAAAAGAAACCGTATTTTAAAATTAGAAGCCATACAAACAGCCCACAATATTTTAAAACAAAATCATAAATCAGCTAAGTGGATAGCAGTTAACGCGCTGACTGAATTGGCTATCAAATAACCAATATGTATAGTCAAACACTAAAATGGCTAAAAAAATAGGACATTAATAACAAAATAGTATCTTTTGATACCGTTTTTACATTAAAACTTAATTATTGCTGCATTTTAAAAAAACACATCTTAAAAATCTATTTAAACATATACTTTAATATTAAAACCGACCAAAATAATATCAAAAAATATGTTTAAACGCCTTGTTTGCTCCCATAACAGCATAAATGGCTAAATTTTGGCTACATAAATTTCTTTGGTAATTACCAGTATAAGAATAGATTATATCATTTCAAATATTATATTTGAGGTTAAATAATTTAAACTTTAACACTATAGACCAGAAAAACGGCTACAACTTATGGTTGTAATTTTCATAATTTCAAATTATGGCACATAATTTTCTAATAGAGAGCATGTCCTTAATAAAGTACTGAGTAGKTTATTATTAATATGAGTTTTTCTGAAGATAAATTTTCTGATGATAGCAGGTTGCATCTTGCTCAAATAATTGATAACATAAATGCGGGCATTTGGGAGTATAATATTAATACCAGGAACATTAAATGGTCTACCGGTTTCTATAGTGTTTTAGGTTATGAATCTGACGAAATTGAATGCTCCAATCATATATTTTTTGAACAACTGCTGTACCACCAGGATAAGCCTATTTTTCTGAGTGCCTTAAACAGCTCAAACCCGACTAAGCCGATACAGATAAGGCTACTCACAAAAACTTCCGGCTATCATTGGTTTGAAAGTACAATTAAAAAACACACTGACGGAACCGGACAATTTATTTATGGTTCCATCATTAACATAAACCAATATAAACAGACCGAGCTGCAATCAGTGCAGAGCGATCAGCTTTATAGTGATACGATTAGGATAGCCAAATTAGGCAGTTGGGAAATTGAAACAGGAACCCTTAATGTAACCCTATCAAAACAGATATATGATATTTATGAACTGCAAAGCCAGGTAAAACTTACGCTTGACGAAGCAATAAGCTTTTTTGAACCACCTTATCGTCAGGTAATGCAAAAGGCTATAAATAATGCACTGGAGTTTTGCCAGCCTTATGACCTGGAACTATTGTTTAGAACTGCTAAAAACAATGTAATATGGGTAAGGGCCAAAGGGGTACCTATTATTAATGATTATGGCAAATGCATAACTATCAGAGGCATTTTACAGGATATTGATAATAACAAACGCAAAGGCCTTAGCCTGGAATCTTCACTTAATTTGCTTACAGATCAAAACAGGCGCCTGCAAAATTTTGCTTACATTGTATCACATAACCTGCGGTCGCATACCGGAAACCTGCAGTTTATGGTGAATTTATATGAAGAAACTGAGCTTGAAAAAGAGAGAAATGAAATTTTTTCGCATATAAAGTCAATTAGCGGAAGCCTGAACGCAACCATTGAGCACCTTAATGAAATAGTTAAGATGCAAACCGAAATTACCAATGAGCGTAGTATAGTTAACTTCGAAATCCTTTTCAGAAACATACAATCGGCCATTAAAAGTAATATAGAAGCCCTTGATGCCCATATAGAGTATGATTTTAGCAAGTGTCCGCAAATAAATTACATACCGGCATACATGGAGAGTATTTTGCAAAATCTGCTTACCAATGCCTTAAAATACAGCCATCCTGACCGCCAGCCTGTTATAAGGTGCTATACCTTAAAGGAGCGGAGCCATATTTACCTGATATTTGAAGATAACGGCATTGGTATTGACCTGGAACGTTATGGCGACAAGGTATTCGGTATGTACAAAACCTTCCATCAAAATCCCGATGCAAAAGGAATTGGACTGTTTATTACCCGTAACCAGGTAGAAGCGCTTGGCGGCACCATTAAAATTGAAAGCACCGTAAACATTGGCACTAAATTTACAATCAAGCTGGTATAATTATGCCGATAAATGATTGTAGAGAAGATCCCAGTGAATGCCTGTATTATTGATAATAACAAAACTTATGTTTACGGCTTCAAAAAATTAATTACCCTAAAAAAACTGAGCAACCAGGTAACCAATTTTAGTGATGGCAGTGAGGCTATTGCCCATTTAAAAAACCCACTCAACGCCAATAATTTACCCGACCTGATATTTCTGGATATAAGCATGCCCGTTATGGACGGGTGGGAATTTATGAAAGAGTTTGCGGAAATAAAATCTCAACTGGGGAAAAAAATCTCGATTTACATGCTCAGCTCATCAACCGACTGGTGGGATATTGACCGGGCAAAAAATATTTCTGATGTTGTTGGTTATATCTCTAAACCGGTAGATGTGTGTCGTTTAACAGAAATATTCAACAACATAAATAATAATATTTAATATTTAAAAGTGCAAAGTTCCCTCTGCACTTTTAAAGTTATTTTTTACTGCCTGATGTAAGTGGTTACGTAAAGACTATATATTATTCAATATAGCTTTCCAGTATTTTAAAGCCGCCAGTTGTTTCCAGCTCAACTTTATCAATACTTTTTGGAAGTAATATACATTCGCCCATTTTAACCGGGTATACCTGGCCGTTATATTTTACCGAGTAAGCTCCTTCAACGCATACATGTATCACAAACGAATCAAGCGTTGAATAATCTTTGGAGGTGCTGTGGGTAAAATCAAGTAGGTTGGTGGTAAAGTAAGGGCAGGTAACCAGCTTTACGGTTTCATCCTTTTGTGGTTGATAACTGGTTTTATATTCAGGGTAGTGTTTATAATCAATGGCGGCAAGCGCTTCCTGGGTATGTAGTTCACGTTTGTTACCTTTATCATCAACCCGGTCAAAATCATATATACGGTAAGTGATATCTGAAGTTTGCTGAATTTCGGCTATCAACAATCCTTTACCAATGGTATGCACACGACCGGCTGGTAAAAAGAACACATCACCCGCTGTCACATCTTCCTTATTCAGGATATCCATAATATGGCCGCTGTTCAGGGCATCTACATATTTTTGCTCTGTCATTTCCTGGTTAAAACCCGCAATCAGAGTAGAACCAGGATCAGTTTCGATAACATACCACATCTCGGTTTTACCAAATGAATTGTGACGTTTTTTAGCCAGTTCGTCATTGGGGTGCACCTGTACAGAAAGATCATCATTGGCATCAATAAACTTTACCAGTAAAGGGAATATATTCCCAAAATGAGCGTAAACTTTTTCGCCCACCAGTTCGCCCTGAAATTTTTCCAGCAAATCAGCTAATGATTCACCAGCCAGTTCACCATCGGCTACTACAGATACATCAGCTTTTACGCCTGATATTTCCCAGGTTTCGCCACAGTTTGGCAAAGCGCCAAAATCTTTATGCAGATAGGTTTTGATCTTTTGACCACCCCATATTTTGTCTTTATAAATGGTTTTGAATTTTAACGGATATAGTGCTGACATGATGTAATTTTTATGCCCCTAAGTTAGGAGTTAAAAAAGAAATGGATAAACCGATTCAGTGTTTTTTACAAAAAACTTATCCATAACATAAAAAAGCCCGCCTTGATCAAGGCGGGCTCTGTACATTTACAGGGAATTATTATTTACCCAATTTAGCTTTCAAATTTTCGTCAATAGCTGCTAAAAATTCTTCGGTATATAAATAATCTTTACCATGCTCCACCTTTGGTTTAATAGTGATGGCCAGATCTTTTGTCATTTTACCGCTTTCAACAGTTTCAATACAAACCTGCTCTAAAGTTTTGCAGAAGTTTATCAATGGCTGGTTATTATCAAGCATACCACGGAACTCTAAACCTCTTGTCCACGCAAAAATTGATGCGATTGGATTTGTTGAAGTAGGTTTACCGGCCTGGTGCTCGCGGTAGTGGCGTGTTACCGTACCGTGTGCGGCTTCGGCTTCCATAACGCTACCATCGGGTGTAACCAATGTTGAGGTCATTAAACCTAATGATCCAAAACCCTGGGCTACCGTGTCAGACTGTACGTCGCCATCATAATTTTTACAAGCCCATACAAAATTGCCATGCCATTTTAATGCCGATGCAACCATGTCATCAATTAAGCGGTGCTCGTAAGTTAATTGGTTAGCTTCAAATTCAAGTTTAAATTCCTGCTCATAAATTTCCTGGAAAATATCTTTAAACCTGCCATCATATTTTTTAAGGATAGTATTTTTAGTTGAAAGATATAGTGGCCATTTTTTAAGCAAAGCCTGATTAAAACATGCGCGCGCAAATCCTTTTATTGATTCGTCGGTATTGTACATGGCAAGTGCTACACCATCGCCTTTAAAGTTATACACTTCAAATGATTGCTCGGCGCCACCATCTTCCGGAGTAAAAGTAATAGTAAGTTTTCCTTTTCCCTTAGTAACAAAATCAGTAGCACGGTACTGATCGCCAAAAGCATGACGGCCAATACATATAGGAGCTGTCCAGTTGGGTACCAGGCGTGGCACATTAGCCATCACAATTGGCTCACGAAAAACGGTACCATCCAAAATATTACGGATAGTTCCATTTGGCGAACGCCACATTTGCTTTAAACCGAATTCTTCTACACGTTGCTCATCAGGAGTAATAGTTGCACATTTAATACCAACACCATACTTTAAAATAGCATTTGCGGCATCAACAGTCACCTGATCGTTAGTTTCATCACGATACTCGATACCCAGATCATAATATTTGATATCAAGATCAAGATAAGGAATTATCAACCTGTCTTTGATAAATTTCCAGATAATTCGGGTCATTTCATCTCCATCCAGTTCAACTACCGGATTTTCTACTTTAATTTTTGACATACCTGATGTTGTTTTTTTATTTTAATGGCTTCAAATATATTAAATAGACTTTACCATTTCCATTAATAATACATGAAATTTATTGATTGTTGTACCTTTATCATTTATTACGGCAGATTTATTGTATTTGCGAAGTTTGATGCTATTTTTATAAAAATAAACGTTATATCAAAACAAACTGCTTAATTAGCGCTCTCTAATGCCTATTTATGATAAAACCTATCTTAAAAACAATCCTTATAGTTATATTATGTATAAGTACATTTTTAGCAAAAGCCCAAATAGGATATGATTATGCCCAGTATGATATTGGTTTTGGAGTAGGCTTAAACAGTCCTGTAAGTACTGATGTTTCAAACTCATTAAAAAAGACCCCTTCGGCTCATTTTAGTTTTAATTATAACCAAAGCCCTTTTCTTAATTATGTTTTTGAGGGGCAGTTTGGCAGGCTTAAAGCCGGCGATCAAAGCTCCGCATCAGGCAGGCAGTTCGAAAACCATTTTTCGGCCTTTGCATTAAAGGTGCAGTTACAAGCGGGCGAGCTTATTGATTACTCACAAAGCCCTGTGGCCAACGCGTTTAAAAACCTTTACCTTTCAAGCGGTGTAGGATATTTGGTTAATCATGTAGTATTAAAAACCCCCGACAAGCGAGTGCCAGAGGGCTCTACGTTACCTGGCGATAACAACAGCCAGATACCCTTTATTCCGGTTAGGATAGGTTATGAATTTAAAGTTTTTAATCAATACAATGAAGCCAGCTTTAAAATTGACCTGGGTTATCAATACAACTTTGTAATGGATGATAACCTTGACGGATATAGTACGGGTGCACATAAGGATGTTTTTTCGCAGCTGACGTTAGGTGTAAAATTTGCCCTTGGCGGTGTAACAT
>NZ_JBFUJG010000111.1:0-17214 GCF_056401495.1 Mucilaginibacter sp. P4_E8 | reverse complement strand
CCTTTAGCCTTTAGCCTTTAGCCTTTAGCCTTTAGCCTTTAGCCTTTAGCCTTTAGCCTTTAGCCTTTAGCCTTTAGCCTTTAGCCTTTAGCCTTTAGCCTTTAGCCTTTATTTTTTATTTTTTATAAGTTATTTTGTAAATAGTTCCCTGGCTATCATCGGTTACATACAATGAACCGTCTGGGCCTTGGGCCAGTCCACAAGGGCGGTGTTCTGCACGGCCAGATGCAGTTTGTGCAGGAGTACCAGCAAAGCCATCAGCAAAAACTTCCCATTGGCCAGATGGTTTCCCATTCTGAAAAGGCTGAAATACCACAAAGTAACCAGCCTGTGGTTCAGGTGCGCGGTTCCATGAGCCATGAAAAGCTATAAAAGCCCCATTCTTGTATTTTTCAGGGAACTGGCTGCCAGTATAAAATAATAAACCGTTAGGGGCAAGGTGGCCCGGGTAAGCAGCAGCAGGGTCAATAGCGTCCTGTCCGCCTTCTTTTTTACCATCGCCGCCATACTCAGGCATTAATATTTTCTTGTGTTGTTCCTGATCGTAATACATATAGGGCCATCCGGCGTTATCGCCTTTTTTAATGGCATACATACATTCGGCAGGTAAAATAGCCGATTGCTTGGTGGTAAACAGATCAGGGAACAGGTCATGCAATTGATCGCGACCGTGCTGCATTACAAAAAGCTGGTTGTTTTGCTGGTTCCAGTCCAAACCTACTACATTACGCAAGCCTGTAGCATAACGTATCCCATCACCATAATGCTGGTTTAGCTTATCAGCCTTAAACTGCCATATACCGCCTGCCGAATCTAAAATAGGGCAGCCTTTTTTGCCCATCGAACCTTTTTTGCGGTCCTCAACCTGGCATGAGTTTGAGTAAGCACCAATATTAACGTACAGGTTGCCGTCATTATCAAGCGTAATGGCTTTTGCTTCGTGCTGGCGGCGGCTTAACAGGCCTGTAACAATTTTTTCGGGCTGATCAGGACTGATCACTTCATTTTGTGCATTCAGTTTATAACGAAAAACTTCCTCATCAGACGATGCATACAGGTAACCGTTTTTTACAAATACCCCTGTACCGTCATAAGTGCCAAAGCCGGTTTTTACGGTTGCTTTATCACCTTCCTGGTGTAAAAATAAAATGCCTTTACCGTTTTTAGTCCGGTTTAGTTTTACATAAATATCGTTTTGAGGTGTTACGGCAATTTCGCGTGTTCCACCAAGTTTATCGGCAATAATGGCTGCATTAAAACCAGCAGGCAGCTTTAACCCGGCACCGCCATCGGCTATGGGGGTGGTAGTAGCCACCGTGTCCTGATTGTTATTGGCCGGTTCATTGCTTTTGCAGGCATTAAATACTATAAAGCCCGCTATTGCTACAATAGGTAGCAACACGGAACGTAATTTTCTATTTTTCATGGGATTTGATTAATGGTTATCAAATTAAATAAATATACAATGAATAAGGAAATCTGTTTGTAGCATTCCTATGACAAATTTATTTAACCCCAGAGGTTAGTATCAATAAGATAAACATATCATTTAGGTAAACTGATAGATCGAATACCAGTGAAATTAAATTCTTTAATTCATAGTAAAATTAGAAATTTAATTCCGTTTTATAGCTGTTTGAGCAATTGCTGTTAAAATGGATTAAACTATTGTGGTATTGCGTCGTCATAACTGTATAAAATTTAACAATTATGAAGAAGTTAATCTTATTATCAGCAATAGCAGCAGGCGGATTATTTTATACAAATAAGGCCGATGCGCAAATATCCATACACTTAGGCGTAAACATTCCTGTACACCGTGTTTATGTTCCTGCACCACGCCCTGTAGTGGTTGAAGAAGCCCCTGTATATGACGATGAAAATGTACAGGCTGATTATAATGACGATTATTATTACCTCCCCGAGGTAGAAGCTTATTATAGCGTTCCGAATCATTGCTATTATTATAATGATGGTAATAGCTGGGTAACAGCAACCTATTTGCCGGGCGCATACCGTAATTACGACTGGCGCAGTGCCGTAAGATACGAAGTACGCGCACCACGCCCTTACCTGCGCCATGATATTTACAGGTCAAGATGGGGTGGTTACACAGGCAACCGCAGTAACTGGGGTCATAGGTTCGACAGAAGATTTAATGGAGGATACGCTTATCAGAACCGTGATAACCGTAGCTGGGACAGAGGTAACCAAAACCGGGGCAACTGGGGCGGCAGATCAAATCAAAACGATAACCGCGACCGGGGTAACTGGGGGKGCAGATCAAACCAAAATGATAATAACAACCGCGGAAACTGGGGTGGCAGATCAAACCAAAATGATAATAACAACCGTGGTAACTGGGGCGGTCAGCACTCAGACAATCGCAACAATGGCGGACGTAACCACAACGACAATAACAATCAGCGCTTTGCCGAAAACCGCACAGGTTTTGGCGTACGCCACTAAGCCATGAGCTGATAATTTTATATTACTATTCTTTCCCTATATATATAAATGAAAAGGTCGCCTGTTATGGGCGATTTTTTTTGTTATTATTTACCAGTGTTTCCTGTATCCTTAACAAACACTACATAGTTACCTTGATTTAGCTTATTATTTATAATATATAGCTTATTTATACCATAAAGGCTCTTTTGTGTTATCATTTATATCATATATTTGGATAAATAACATTAAAGATTTGAAGAAGAAATTATCTATTGTTGATATAGCCAATAGCCTGAACATATCTAAAACAACCGTTTCGTTTATTTTGAATGGACGAGCACGCGAAAAAAGAATAAGTGAGGAACTGGTTGAGCGTGTTTTAAAATATGTGAAAGAAGTTGGTTATAAACCAAATTCGCTGGCCAAAAGCTTGCGTACCGGCAAATCAAACATTATTGGTTTATTGGTACAGGACATATCAAATAACTTTTTTGCCTCTATTGCAAGACAAATTGAAGACCGTGCATATAAAAACGGCTATAAAATAATATACAGCAGTACTGATAACGATACACAAAAAACCCAGGAACTGATAGCCATGTTTCGTGACAGGCATGTTGACGGATATATCATTGTTCCGCCCGAAGGTATTGAAGAAGATATCAGCGCACTGATAAAAGATGGCCTTCCGGTAGTGTTGTTTGACAGGTATTTGCCAAAGGTGGAGACCGATTATGTGGTGGTTGATAATTTGTTCAGTACCTATAATGCCACCCGATACCTTATTGACAAAGGGTATAAGGATATAGCTTTTATCACCTTTAATTCGGAGCAAACGCAAATGGTTGACCGGCTTGAGGGTTATAAAAAAGCCATAAATGAAAGCAAACTGAAAACCAGTATTAAAAAAGTTGACTTTTACCAGGATGAAAAACTGATAACTGAGCCTATTTTGACTTTTTTGAATGAGCACAAGGAAACTGATGCTATTCTGTTTGGAAATAATTACCTGGGAACCTGCGGCCTTAAAGTGATCAGAGAATTAGGAATAAAAGTTCCTGAAGAACTGGCCCTGATATCTTTTGATGATAATGTGGTTTTTGAACTGTGCAACCCGCCCGTAACTGCCATAGCACAACCCATTGATGATATTGCCGATAAAGTGATCACCATATTATTAAACAGGCTAAACACATCAGTAGAAGTTGAGGCTAAACAACATATTACATTACCAACCGATTTAAGGATCAGAAATTCTACCAGGTAATTTTATGATGAAGAAAAGCTTGCTTTTTTTATTATTTGTTGCCCTTAATTTTAGCGTTTTAGCACAAGGGAATGTTTTGCAAACCGGCAACCCGGTATCTGAAAAGTTTTCTATTGAAAGGTTACAGCGTATTGATAACCTGATTGAGCAAAACATTGATTCGGGATATATAAATGGGGCGGTGGGTTTGATAGCACGCAACGGGAAAATAGTTTATAATAAATCATTTGGTATTGCTGATGTGGAGCAAAAAAAGCTGATGAATAACGATAATATATTCCGCATAGCCTCGCAAACTAAAGCAATTACCAGTGTAGCAGTCATGATGCTTTTTGAAGAAGGCAGGTTTTTGCTTGATGATCCTATCTCCAAATACATACCGGCATTTGCGCATCCAAAGGTAATAGATCAGTATAACGAAAAAGACACCACCTATACCACCATACCTGCCAAAAGAGAAATAACTATCCGCGATCTRCTAACCCATACTTCGGGCATAGAGTATGCGCAGATCGGTTCACCCAAAATGAATGCTATATACGCCAAAGCAAGTATACCGGGGGGCTTTGTAAGCCAGAAAATATTACTGGCCGATGCAATGAACAAGTTAGGAAAAATGCCATTATTACATCAACCAGGCGAACGATGGACCTATGGTTTAAATGTTGATGTATTGGGTTACCTGGTTGAAAAGATTTCCGGTAAAAGTTTAGACCAGTTTTTTAAAGAGCGGATCTTTGATCCGCTGGGGATGAAGGATACCTATTTTTATATACCAACAGCCAAGCAGGGCAGGTTGGTGACTGTTTATACACCTGACAAACAGCAACACCTGATCAAATGGAACACTGCAACTTTCCCGCCATTAGATGTGGACTATCCTAAAGCGGCTGGTACTTATTTTTCGGGAGGCGCGGGTTTGAGTTCAACTATAAAAGATTACGCCATTTTTTTACAAATGATGCTGAATGGGGGAGTTTACAATGGACAGCGTTTGCTGGCCCGGCATACCGTGGAGCTGATGACCGAAAACCAGATCGGTGATCTGTATATTAACCCCGATAAGGATAAATTTGGATTGGGTTTTGGCATCGTCACAAAAAACAGTTCGGCTAAATTGGGCATGAGCGAGGGTTCATTTGACTGGGGAGGTTTTTACGGAACACTTTACTGGGTAGATCCTAAAGAGCACCTGGTTTGTTTGCTTTTTATACAGAACTGGCCCTTACCTCATAATGCCATACAAGATAAATTCAGGGCATTGGTTTACCAGGCTTTAACAGATTAAAACAAGTGGTACCTAATAAAATGAGATCTGCAAGTTATAATAGATCCTTTAAAACCACCCATACATTTTCGGCCACAACTTTGGCTCCCTTTGCGGTAGGATGAATACCATCGCCCTGGTTTAAATCAGGTACACCGCCAACACCCTGTAAAAGGAAAGGCACCAGAGATGTGTTGTTTTTAGCAGCAAGCGTTGGAAATACAGATTTGAATTTATTGGAATAGTCGGCACCCATATTTGGTGGTACCTGCATACCCAGCAGCACAATTTTTACATGTGGGTATTTAGCTTTTACTTTATCAATAATGCTTTGCAGGTTTTTACTGGTTTCGTTTACGGGGATGCCGCGCAGGCCATCGTTGGCGCCCAGTTCCAATATAAAAACATCTATCTTTTGTTTCAGGAGCCAGGCGATACGGCCGTTGCCACCGGCTGTTGTTTCGCCGCTTAAACCTGCATTAACCACCCGGTAAGGCAATTTCAGTGAGTCAATCTTATTCTTGATCACCCCAGGAAATGCGTCCGATGGGTCATCCAGGCCGTACCCGGCAGTCAGGCTATCTCCAAAAAATAAAACGGTTTTTGATGATGACGAATCTGCTTTGGCCTCAGCAGAGGTATTTTGCGAAGCTTCATCCCCCGCAGGCTTCTTTTTTTCGCCGCAGGCTACCAGGGCCGTAACCGCAAACAGTATGAATGTTAACTTGAGTTTGTGCATAACAATTAAGCGTTGGTCCTTAATATTTCAAGCGGCGGTTTATTTAAAACGCCCCTGCTATTTAACAAGCCAATGATAACGGTTAGTATGGATATAATGAAAAATAATATCACCGCTGGCAAATAACTCACCGTATAGGGTATTTCAAAGCTGTATTTAGCTAATAGCCAGCTGCCCCCAAAAGCTATCAGTATACCGGTTAGGGCCGATAAACTTCCTAAAAACAGGTATTCCAAAGCAGTAATGGTGAAAATTTGTTTACGGCTTGCACCTAAAGTACGCAGCAAAACACTCTCTTGTATGCGCTGGTATTTGCTGATGCGTACCGAGGCTATTAATACCACAACACCGGTTATAATGCTGAACGCGCTCATGAAACGGATCACGTAACTTATTTTGCCCAGCAATTCATCCAGCACACTTAAAATAAGGCCCAGATCAATAATAGATACGTTAGGAAAGCTTCGTACAACGGCCCGCTGAAAAGTAGCTGATATCTTGTTTGATGGTACATGGGTAAGCAATACCTGAAACTGCGGGGCATCCTCCAGCACACCGGTAGGAAAAACCACCTGGAAATTGGTTTGCACTTTGCCCCAGTTCACTTTACGTACGCTGCTTACGTAAGCCGGCATTTGTACGCCCTGTACGTTAAAAACTATTTTATCGCCAATTTTAAGGTCGGCCCGTCTGGCCAGGTTTTCTTCAACCGATACCGGTATATCCTTGCCTGGTTCGGCTTTACCTATCCAGGAGCCGTCTGTTATTTTCTCTGATTCTGAAAGTGAATCACGGAAAGTTACCCGGTATTCATAAGCAAACACGCCATGAGAAATTTTTATGGTTGTATCTTTTTGCAGATCAGCCGCCGTTTTGCCCCTTACCTGTTCAATCCTCAGCGTTACAATAGGCACTTGCTGTAATACCGGTAATCCCTGTTTGCGGGTTAGGCTGGCAACCGCGTCTTTTTGACTGTTTTGTATATCAAACAATATCATGTTGGATTGATTGCCGCTGGATGATAATTGAACCTGACCTATCAAAATGCTCTGGATAAAAAACAGGATGCATATAAACATGGTGCTTAACCCTATGGACACCATCAGGATAAGGGTTTGGTTATTGGGTCTGTATAAATTAGCAAAGCCCTGTCGCCATAAATAATTCCACGAACCATTAATAAACAGTTTCATTACCCGCATTAAAAGCCATGCTACGGCAGCCAATATCATAAAGGCTATCAATATTCCCAGCGTAAAGAAAAGGCTGCCTATCCAGCTATCCAGCTGTAAAAAGGTAAAACCTACAATAAACAGTATGATCAGTACGTAAACCAGCCAGCGCAAAGGATCACGTGAGAAGCCCGCATCATCAAATGATATGCGCAGGGTATTTAAGGGCGATATATTACGGACAGATATAAGCGGTAACAATGCGAAAAGTATGGATATAATAACTCCCAGTAAAATACCCTGCCCAATGGCCATCCATGATATTTGTACGGATATGGTGAACGGCAAAAAATCTTTAAAGATCAAAGGCAGTAAATGCTGTATGGCTGTGCCCAAAGCTGCCCCGGTAACAGAACCTATGAGCCCGATGCCCACGATCTGGATCAGGTATATCAAAAATGCTTCGGAGGCTTTAACTCCCAAACAGCGCATAATAGCTATGGACGCAATTTTTTCGCGCACATAAATGTGGACCGCACTGGCTACACCCACACAACCCAGCAGCAAAGCAACAAAGCCAACCAACGATAAAAACCGGCTCAGATCGCCAAAGTTACGGCCGGTATTTTCCTTGCGGCTTTCAATGGTTTCGTACCTCATACCTGCTTTATCAAGCATAGGGTCAAGCTTTTTGGTGAGCCTGTTTATATTTACAGGTTTGGTGAACTTATAGTAAAAGTTGTAGTTAATACGGCTGCCAATTTTTAACAAACCGGTTTGTTCCAGGTATTGCATGGGGATATAAACCACCGGCGCAATACCGGCAACAACACCGCTTTGGCCAGGCGCCCGGTTTAAAATGCCAGTAATTAAAAACAGACTATTGCCAATTTTAATAGAATCGCCTACATGGGCGTTAAATTGGAGCATCAGGGTTTTATCAACCAAAGCCATCTGGCCTTTTTTAAAGGATGTACCGGCCTGTACAGGAGTGGTTTCAATGGTGCCATAGTAGGGGAAATCGCCCTGCAATGCGCGTACCTGCACAAGCCTTGTGCCTTTGCTTTTTGGAAAATAGGCCATGGATGCAAAACTGCGCTCCTGCGATCTTTTATCGCCCAGCGAATCAAGCATCCGTTTTAAGGAAGCATCAGCCGGTCTGTTACCCGATATGGAAAGATCAGCACCAATCAGGGTGGCAGCCTGGCCGTTAATATCGTTTTGTACATTGTATTTGAAGGCATAAATGGCTACCAAAGCAGCTATCCCAAATACAATGGCCGATATGAACAGGAACAATCTTGAGCGGTTTTTGCGGCTGTCGCGCCAGCCCATGTTAAACAGCCAGCGTACATTCATTTTTCGTTTATAATTAACAGAACCGGTTTCCATAGCAGCCTATCCGTTAATTGTTTTTTCGTCTGATACCAGCTTGCCGCCCCTTATCCTGATGATGCGCTGGGTTTTTGCGGCCAGCTCCAGATCATGCGTTACCATAACCAGTGTAGTGCCTGCTTCTTTATTAAGGTCGAAGATCAGCTTTACTACCTTTTCGCTTGTTTCAGCATCAAGGTTACCGGTAGGCTCATCGGCAAATAATATTTTGGGGGCGTTCGAAAAAGCGCGTGCCAGCGATACCCGTTGCTGCTCGCCGCCTGATAGCTGGGAAGGGTAGTGGTGCCCGCGGTCGGCCAGACCAACTTTATCAAGCAGGTCAAGCGCCCTTGATCTGATGTTTTTTTCGTTACGTAGCTCCAGCGGAACCATTACGTTCTCCAACGCGGTTAGGGTAGGCAGGAGCTGAAAATTTTGAAATATAAAACCTACATACTGGTTACGTACCTGCGCGCGCTGATCCTCGGTTAAATTACTCAGGTTGATGCTGTTTAATTCAACCGAACCCGAACTGGAACGGTCAAGCCCGGCACACAGCCCCAGCAAGGTTGTTTTACCGCTGCCCGATGGCCCCACAATAGCATTGGTTGAGCCGGCAGCAATGGCGAAGTTAATATTGTTAAGTACCGTAAGCATACGGCCGGCACTATGATAAGTTTTACTCAGATCTGAAATATTCAGTATAGTTTCCAAACGATATAAGTTTTACGGTATAGATGCATTAACACCCGGTTTGTTACCGTGCGGGCTTGCATAAATATCCAAGTATTATGCCATTTACAGCAGAAACCATGAATGTATTTTAATTTAATGACATTGCCGTGTGATTATGATTGCCAACCTTATAATGTTTGTAATCCGGGGATGCTATTACACACTTACAGCTTAGCCTTCAGACGTTCCCTAACTTCCTGCTCCCATTCAGGCTGCAAAATGCTTAATATGATGGAGTCGCGGCGGGTGCCATCTTCAATAGGCGCATGGCTCCTTAAAATGCCCTCTACTTTGCAGCCGAGACTCTTCATGGCGGCTATGCTGCGTTCGTTCCGGGCATCGGCCCTAAATTCAACCCGTTTCATGTTTAGCGTTTCAAAAGCGAATTGCAGCAGTAAAAACTTACAATGCTTGTTTAAGCCTGTTCCCCTAAATTTTTCGCCATACCAGGTATAACCAAGCTGTAGGCTTTCATATTGTGGTTGTATATCGTAAAAACGGGTGCAGCCCGCATATTGCCCGGTCTTTTTATCATAAACAATAAAAGGATATTCCTTGCCAGATTCTCTTGCTTTTAATGCAGCATCGATGTAATTGCGCATGCCATCGTGACCTTTGGCACTTGTTAAAGAAAACCCCCATGTATCAGGTTCATTAAGGGCAAAAGGTAATAAGTTTTCAAAATCATCAGCTTTTAACGGTCTTAACAGTACCTGGTCATCCTCTAAAATATAATTAGCTTCGGGATTGAATATTGAAGTCATTTTGGTAATTTTTTTAAAACTACAAAATGTTTTACTTTCTCAATCGTCATCATTTATAATGGTGTATTTTTGACAATAGCTTTTAATACAATTTATTACATTTACTAAGCCAATAGCCCTTACATTAATATATTTCATAATTTGTTGAAACATCTGCAACGGGTGTTTATCTAAATAAAACATGCAAACAGACGATCCCAAAAAAATAAATAAAAAGCCACCCGGTATTTTTAGCCTGCTAAAACCTTATATGGGCCTGGTTACCTTACTATTATTATTTGCCTTGATAAGTAATAGCATGAACTTGTGGCTGCCCAAGATAATTGCCAATGGTATTGATGATTACGCCAAACAACACTTTGTGTTTAACGATATCATTAAAAAGTTTTCGTTGGTGGTGTTGCTTGTTTTTATTTTCAGCTACCTGCAAACTATTATTCAAACGTATGCATCTGAACGTGTGGCGCGCGATCTGCGATCAAAGCTCTCAGATAAAATATCAAGACAAAGCTATGCTTTCATTGAGCAGGCTAACCCATCAAAGCTATTAACCAACCTCACAGCCGATGTTGATTCCATCAAGCTGTTTGTATCACAGGCGCTGGTATCCATTGTGTCATCTCTGTTTATTATCATTGGGGCCAGTATATTATTGTTTACTATTAACTGGCGGCTGGCCCTGGCGGTGGTTGCCATTATCCCTATTATTGGTGGCACATTCTTTTATGTTTTAAAAAAGGTACGCGCCTTGTTTATAAAAAGCCGCGGGGTTATTGATCAGTTAAACAAAGTAATTAACGAGAGTATCCTGGGCGCAGCGCTTATCCGTGTCATTAATTCGCAGCAACTGGAGTATCATAAGTTTTTACAAGCCAATACCCAGGCTAAAGATTATGGCCTTAGAATATTAGGCTTTTTTGCTGGGCTAATTCCCATTGTAACGTTTACCGCCAATATAGCCGCTTTAACTATTTTAGTAATGGGCGGGCATTTTGTAATTAGCGGCAGTATGAGCCTGGGTAATTTTGCAGCATTTAACAGCTACTTGTCATTACTCATATTCCCGATATTTATATTGGGATTTATGAGCAACCTGATAGCGCAAGCCTCTGCATCATTTACCCGTATCAGCACTGTTTTAGATGCACCCGATATTACCGCAGCGGGCGAATTAAAGGAAACCCTGCGCGGCGATATTGAATTGAGTGATGTGTCGGTTATTTACGGCCAAAAACCAGCGCTTAAAAACATATCCTTAGCGGTATCAGCAGGTTCAAAAATTGCAGTTATTGGTCCAACAGCAGCTGGTAAAACGCAGTTGCTTTATTTATTGACCAATTTAATTAATCCTACCTCGGGATCGGTACTTTATGATGGCCGCCATATTGGCGATTATAACAGCGAATCGTTCCATAGCCAGGTAGGGTTTGTTTTTCAGGACAGCATTATTTTTAATATGAGCATTCGTGAAAATATTGCCTTTAGTGATACAGTTACCGATGAATCATTAGAAAAAGCCATTGATACGGCAGAACTGCGGGATTTTATCAGCAGTTTACCTGATCATTTAAACACTATCGTATCCGAACGCGGATCGAGCCTTTCAGGCGGGCAAAAGCAACGCATCATGCTGGCCCGTGCATTGGCTGTTAACCCTAAGGTTTTATTGCTGGATGATTTTACCGCCAGGGTTGATACCAATACCGAGAAAAAGATACTGGGCAATATTCAAAAAAATTATCCGGGGTTAACCCTGATATCTGTTACGCAAAAAATAGCCTCGGTTGAGCATTACGACCAGATCATACTGCTGATGCAAGGCGAAATTGTGGCCCGCGGTATTCATGATGATCTGATGCATACCAGCACCGATTATGTACAGATATTTAACTCGCAGCAAAGCACCAGTAATTACGAACAGGGCATTGCTCATTAAAAAAATACTCATCAATGATGAATTACGATCTGAATAAGCTTAGTAAGACGCAGCAAAAAACTTCAACACTTGCCGGGCTTAGAAAGCTGCTACAATTAATAGCGCACGAAAAGCGGACCCTTATACTTGCTTTAATTGCGATATTGATCAACTCTACCCTGAACTTATTGGGCCCGCTCATTATTGGGCACACCATTGATAAATATGTTCAACACAAGGATTATAGCGGGGTGATCCACAACGCTATATTATTGCTTTGTATGTACCTGATCACCCTTTTTACAAGCTTTAAACAAACCACTTTAATGGGTGGTGTGGGGCAGCGTATGTTGTTTACTTTGCGTAACTCTATATTTAATAAATTACAGCAGTTGCCTGTTGGGTTTTTTAACCAGAACAAAGCCGGCGACCTGATATCAAGGGTAAACAACGACACGGACAAACTAAACCAGTTTTTTTCGCAATCACTGATGCAGTTCATAGGTAATATATCTACCATGGTTGGGGCGGGCATATTTTTAATTCTCATTAACATCAAATTGGGTGCCGCTACACTGTCGCCGGCTGTGCTTATCCTTGTGCTTACGCTTGTTTTATCGCCCTGGATAAAAAGAAAAAACGCCCTGAATCTGAAAAGCACGGGAGGGATGAGCGCCGAGATACAGGAAAGCCTGCATAATTTTAAAGTGATCATTGCCTTTAACCGCCGCGATTATTTCAGGAAACGCTTTGATATAGCCAATCGTCAAAATTATAAAACAGCTATTGGCGCGGGTTTGGCCAATAATATTTTTGTGCCGGTTTACGGTCTGTTTGCAAGCATAGCGCAACTGATAGTGCTGGCCTTTGGTATTTATTTAATTACCACAGGGCAATTCTCTATTGGTTTGCTGGTTAGTTACTTATCATATTCTACCTATTTTTATAATCCTTTAAGGCAATTGGCTGCACTATGGACCAACTTTCAATTGGCTATGGCTGGTTGGGACAGGATATCGCAGATATTGTCACTCGAAACAGATCTGCCAGTAATAGAAGGAGGCATAGCCGAACATACAACCACACTACTTGAATTCAGGAATGTGCATTTTAGTTATGACGAAGACAGGGAAATATTGCATAACATCTGTTTTAAACTGGAGCACGGTAAAACGTATGCACTGGTTGGCCCAACCGGAGGCGGTAAAACCACTACAGCCTCATTAATTGCAAGGTTGTATGACCCATCAAAGGGTTTGGTATTGCTTGATGGTAAAGATATCAGGAGCTACAGCCCCGAAGAGCGTAGTCAAAAGATCGGCTTTATTTTACAGGAGCCATTTTTATTTACCGGAACCGTTAAAGAGAATATTTTATACGGTAATGATCTGTATAAAGACCACACCAATGAGCAGTTGGAGAAAGTAATTGTAGATGCCAATTTAGGCAGTTTGCTGGCCATTTTTGAAAGTGGACTGGAAACCAGTGTACTTTCGGGCGGCGATAGTATAAGCCTGGGACAAAAGCAACTTATAGCGTTTATGCGGGCAGTACTGCGTAATCCACAAATATTAATACTTGATGAGGCTACTGCCAACATTGACACCATTACGGAGCAATTACTGAGTGATATTTTAAATAAGCTACCTGATACCACAACACGGGTTATCATAGCCCACCGCTTAAATACTATTGAAAATGCCGACGAAATATTTTTTGTAAACTCAGGTGAGGTAAGCCGTGCCGGTTCATTAAACGATGCTATGGATATGTTACTGCAAGGCAAACGGGTTAGTTAAAGGCATAAGTTGATCCAAGTAGATACAATCTTTACAAAACACTAAACTTTTGTTAAATAGTTGTCTGATCAACACTAAATAATTGCATAATTATTTTTACACTTGTAAATAAACTAACCAAATTATGCAGAAGTATAGCGGCCAGAAACGCATCTTAGTAGCAACCGATTGTATCATTTTTGGATTTGATGGCTGGAACATAAAACTATTGTTAGTACAGCGTGGCCTTGAGCCCGAGAAAAACAAGTGGAGTTTGATGGGCGGGTTTATCCAACCGTCCGAATCGCCTGAGGATGCTGCCAATCGCGTGCTGGAGTTACGTACCGGGCTTAAGAATGTTTATATGGAGCAATTCCAGGTATTTGGCCGTCCTGATCGCGATCCTGTTGAAAGAACGCTGTCCATCGCTTATTTCGCGCTGATCGATATCCATCAATATGAAAAACAATTGAGTGATGAATATCATCCTGAATGGTTTTTGCTTGATGAAATGCCCGAGTTGATATTTGACCACGCCGAAATGGTAAGACTGGCCAAAAAACAGTTACGTTATAAAGCCGCCCTGCACCCCATACTGTTCCAGTTACTGCCCGAAAAGTTTACCATCCCGCAGCTGCAGGCGCTTTATGAAGGTGTTTATCAAACCAAGTTTGATGATCGTAATTTCAGCCGGAAACTGTTATCAACCGGCCTGCTGGTAAAACTGCCCGAAAAGGATAAGTTATCGTCAAAAAAAGGCGCTTTCTACTACAAGCTTGATCAGTCACATTACGCTGAGAATTTTGAATCGTTCCTGAACCTGGTGCCCAACCCCGAAAAGTTTTTTTAGACAACATTTTTACCGCAAAGCATCAGGCTAAATTTTTAGGGAGCGATACCATAAAAGTAGCGCCATTACCTGGCGAGGATATCACTTCAATATTGCCCCGGTGTTTCTCAATTATACCAAACACTATGGAAAGGCCTAAACCGGTGCCTTCGCCAATACCTTTTGTAGTAAAAAATGGTTCAAATATGCGCTGCCGGGTTTCATCGCCCATGCCTATGCCGGTGTCTGTAATTTCAATAGAAATATGATTAGCGTGATCTTTGGTTATGATCATTACACTTTCTTCGCTGTGTTGTTCTTTAGCCTTAATGGCATATATGCTGTTGCTAATGAGATTGATAATTAACTGATTGATTTTACCAGGATAGCAACTTAAAGGTTCAAGCTTGTCAAAAATAGGTTTAATTTCAATATAATAGGGGATAGTGCTTCTTAAAATAAGCAGGTTGTTCAATATTGATTTATTAATATCCTCGGTTTTTAATACCATTTCATCGGTACTGCTAAAAGTACGCAGGCTGTTTACGATTTCGGTTGTGCGGCTTGCACCATCCTCAATACCATTTAATAAAAGGGAGATTTCTTCTTTAAGAAAATCAAGGTTTATTTCTTGTTTAAAATTACTAAGCTCTTTTAGCCGTGCAGGCGTTGGATTGTTTAGTACTTCTTCGTATTTATTAAGCAACAGGAAAAGCTCATTAAAATCGAGCCGCAAAGGAGCAATGTTTGAACTTACAAAGTTAATGGGGTTATTAATTTCATGCGCCACACCAGCTGTGAGCTGTCCCAGAGATGCCATTTTTTCATTGTCGACCAGTTGTTTTTGGGTCGCCATCAGGTGATCGATAGATACCGACAGGTTTTCGTTGGTAGTAATTAATTCGTTCGTTCGTTCCTTAACCTTATTCTCCAGCAAAATATTTTGCTGGGTTATTAAACGCGCATTTTCTTTAGCAATATGAAGTGCAAAACTTTGTGATTCGTTTTTTTGCTGCCTGTAAAAGTTTATTTTTTCGGCCAGTGCCGCCGAAAATAATATCAGCTCCAATACTGAACAATAAACTACAATGTCGGCTGTTAAATTAGTATAGGGTATAAACCCTTTATTACTTGCTATAGAGATTAGTATGCTTGTTAAAAACAATCCCCAGCCCAGCATAAAAAATTTGGCCGGTTTAAAACCATTAAAGTATAGGTATGCCCCTATAATAAGCAGGCTTATGGAGGTAACGGTTATGCTAATGGTAATTAAATTATAAGCAGTAACCACCTTGCCGCATAAAATTGCAATCAACAATATAGCGTATAGTACATATAGTAATAAATAGTACTTATACCATTGTTTTAAATTTTGTTTAAGCTGCAAAAACTCACTTATAAAAAGTAAAATAGAGAACCCAAACAATACTCGTATCACCGGGATCACATAATTGTTTAATATGGTTATATCGGTTGTAAATAAATTGCTGCCATAGCCGCGTTTAAGTATTTGCGATAATCCGAAAAATATAATATAGCATACATAGTATAGGTAACTCCGGTCACGAACAATAAAAAAGATTAGCAAATTATACATGGCCATCACCATGAATACACCCGCTATAACACCTATGGTAATATTCTCTATGCTGCGGCTTTGCATAAACGCAGAGGCACTGTAAACTTTTATAGGTATAACTGTTGATGCATTGCTTTTGATGCGTAAATACACGGTACCTGATGAGCCGGGCAAAACAGGGCAATTTATAAAGACGATATTCTGAGTAATAGGATGATTATGCGTATAATCCAAACTTTGATGACGGATGTTTGAGGCCGTATTATTGCTATAATATAAATCAAATTCATTGATAATACTGGCGCCGGCGTTAATGGTTACAAACGGCTCTTTGCTGTTGTTTTTTATATTAAATTTCAACCATGTTGTTGATTTTGAGTATTTTAAAACACTGAATTGTTCTTTAATATGATGAAATTTACTGTTGTTAAAAACCTGGTTTATGGTTAAGGTTCCAGTGGGGTCTTCCAGTTCAAGAAAATATCTGTTGGTTAACAGGTATGATTGGTTATCATTAACGATAAGTGTATCTGTTTTACGCGCAAAGGCTATAATGCTTAGTAATACTAAACAGGAGATTAATAATATTTTTTTCACAGTAAATTGTTACGCTTATAGAGCACAATAATTATAATAAAAATGCGCAGTAAATTAAACTTTGTATAAATTTACTTTTGAAACTATATTATAATCCGTTTACTAAAGAGATTTGCTATGCCAGTAGGAGTGTTGTATGTTGATGATGAGATAAATAACCTAAACAGTTTTAAAGCAGCTTTCAGGCGTGATTTTAATATATATACTGCTTCTTCGGCTGTTGAGGGTCGTAAAATTTTAGATGTTAATGAAATAGGTGTCATTATTACCGATCAGCGTATGCCGGTAACCACTGGCATTGAGTTTTTAGAATCAATTTTGCACACATATCCTGATACCATCAGGATATTATTAACCGGTTTTTCTGACATCAATGCGGTTATTGACGCTATTAACCGTGGACAGGTTTATAGATACCTTGTAAAGCCCTGGCAAAACGATGAGCTTAAAATCCATATTCAAAATGCCATTGAAATTTATGATCTGCGAAAAGAAAATAAAGAGCTCATGTATAAATTAAAAATAGCCAATATGGAACTGGAAACACTGGCTAAGGCGTTCAGGTAATTTTTAATGCTTATGCGGCTAACACTTAATGCTTTGTGTACATTTAACAAGTACTCTTTATTATTATATTAGTGCACTTATAAGCAAATCCAATTAAAACATTTTTTAGTAGTGTGAAATCTTTACGGGCTATAATTGTAGTCTTAATCTTATGCTGTAATTTTTGTGCATATGCACCAC
>NZ_JBFUJG010000110.1:0-17417 GCF_056401495.1 Mucilaginibacter sp. P4_E8 | reverse complement strand
CCATTTGTCTGGTTTGATAGGCCTGTTGACCATACCGGGATGAAGCCGAAATTATTGATTTTTGTTTAATATTTATGGGTTTTCTGCATTAGAGAAGGTAAGGAAAAGAATTTTGGTTTATTCACATCATATGAATCTTAAGCGACCATTATGTATTTCGATAAGCTTTTAAAGGCGACTTCTTTTTTTATGCAAACACAAGCAGTGTAAATAGGTTATTAAACTATGAAGAAGAGCTTATTAACAGGAAAAACGATTGTGATAACGGGTGCGTCCAGTGGTGCGGGACGAGCAGCGGCCCTGGAGTTTGCTCCATATGGTGTGGGCCTGGTGCTGGCAGCGCGAAATGAAGTTGCCTTAGATGAGTTAGCTGGCGAGTGCGGAGTATTAGGTTCAGATGCGCTGGTTGTTGTAACCGATGTAACCGATCCTAAAGCCCTGATCAATTTGGCTAATGCCGCAAAGGATTGGCAAGGTCAAATTGATGTATGGATCAATAATGCGGGTGTACTTGCAGCCGGCGATTTTGACAAAACACCAATGGAGGTACATGCACAAGTGATCGAAACCAATTTATTAGGTTATATGAATGGTACACACGCGGTTATGCCCATTTTTAAAGAACAGCAAAAAGGTATCCTGATCAATAACATATCAATAGGCGGTTTTTTACCTGTACCTTATGGCGCAGGTTATACAGCCAGTAAATTTGGCTTACGTGGTTTTTCTGAAGCTATCAAAGCAGAACTGACCAAATGGCCGGATATTTATGTTTGCGACCTTTTCCCTGCCTTTTTGGATACACCTGGTGTACTGCATGCGGCAAACTATACGGAACGGACATTAAAACCAGCCCCGCCTGTTTACGATCCAAAAAGGGTGGCACAGGCCATGGTAAAGGTGGCTATGCATCCAAAGGCAAATACTTATGTTGGCAGCGCATCTTTATTGCTGAAGCTATCACACGCTATATTCCCTGAGTTAACTACAAAAATAACAGGTGCTGTAATGCGTCGTTACTTTAATGCTGCAGAGCCAATGGCATCCACCAACGGGAATCTTTTTAATACGGTTAATTACGGTATGAGCGCTAATGGAGGCTTTGGTTCGCCTGGTAAACCAAAGGCACATCGCAAATATATAATAGCTGGTCTTTTGGCAGGGATTGCAACAGGCCTTTACTTATTCAATTCCAAAAAATGATAAAGCTAACGTGTTAGAAGAGGGGCGCGAACGATCCTTTTCTGGATACGTTTATTGCTGCTTCTGTTTCTGATACCTGCTCAATTTTACTTTATGATTTTCTTTGGCGGCGTCAATGGAATGGGTACGTGTAAGATTATCTTCCTTGTGGGCAAGGTTGGATAGTTGTATATAAAATTTGTGTAACCGGTCAAGTTCTTCTTCGGTTAGGTCCTCAACATCAACCATGCGGTTACTGGTGCCTTCATGCGAGGCCAGGAGTTCATTCAATTTCAAATGAATGGCTTTTGAATCCTTGTTTTGTGATTTTTGGATCAGGAAAACCATTAAAAAGGTAATAATAGTAGTACCGGTATTGATGATGAGTTGCCAGGTATCTGAATACTTAAAAATAGGACCCGTTATGAGCCAAATGACAATAGCAGAAACTGCAAAAATGAAGGCCCCGGAACTGCCGGTAGCTATAGTTGCCCAGTTTGCAAATCGTTCAAATAAATTTTTTTTCTTGGTCATGATTGCTGCGTTTATTCGGTAAAATTTTATTTACTACAAAGCAATGTGGGTTAATGTTTGACTGTATTATTTAATTTATTACTTAATAATTTACTAATTAGTAAATAATTGACAGAATAAGTAAAACTTTTACTTTTAGTCGGGGTTATTAGTATACATCTTAAATTATAAATCAAATACCTATGGCAACTTTAACAAAAGGCGGAAATAAAACCGCGACAACAAAAAACGGGAAAATGGAAAATTCAGAATTTCATGAATTTTTTGTAGACGAACTGAAAGACATATACTGGGCAGAAAAACACCTGGTAAAGGCTTTACCAAAAATGAAAAAGGCTGCAACGAGTCCTGAGCTGGCGGCCGCGTTTGATAAACATACGCAGGAGACTCAAACACACGTTGATACGCTGGAAAAGGTATTTGAATTACTTGGAGAAAAAGTAGCAGCTAAAAAATGTGATGCAATGGCCGGTTTGCTGGAAGAAGCCAACGGTATTATTGAAGACACCACAGCCGGGACTTTAATCCGTGATGCTGGCCTGATCTTGGCGGCTCAAAAGGTAGAACATTATGAGATAGCTACTTACGGCACCCTTAGGGTTTTTGCACAAAACATGGGACACGCAGATGTGGAAAGGCTGTTATCTCAAACACTTGAAAATGAAAAGGCCACTGATGTGGCTCTGACAAATGTTGCTGAAAGTTTTATTAATGAACAGGCCGCTGCCGAATAAGCTGTAATGCCGCGGCTAAAACTGATCAATATGACCACCGAATATAAGATTCGGTGGTTTATTTTTTGTCTTAAAAACCGAATTACCTCTCGTTCAGTATTCAGCGTCTTTATATATAATTATCAAGTAAATGATTAATAATTTGTATTTATCAAGTAAATGATTGATATATTTGTATTATCAAGTAAATACTTGATAAAGTGAACTCATGGAAAAATACGCGGTTTTAACGGGTGATATCATCAACTTTACCAGTTTAAAGGATAAAGACAGGCTAAATCTTATTAATAAAACAGAAGTTTTAATAAAATCCTGGGTTAAGCAACCCAACCTTGCTGAAGTATTCCGGGGCGATAGCTACCAGCTAATGATGGGGGATACCGGAGAAGCTATAAAAAAAGGCATTCAACTGATCTGCTGGTTTAAGAAACATTCTGACAATAAAAACAAAATCAGCTTAGGTTCACGGGTTTCAATTGGGATAGGCAGTATTGCTTATAATGGCAAATCTGTATTAGATTCTGATGGAGAGGCTTTCCACCTGTCAGGAAGAAATTTTGATAAAATGGCGGATAATGAAATATTAAGAATCAATACCGCCGATGAGCGTATTAACGAACAAATTGCGATAATCCTTACATTTGTGAATATCATTATAAACCAATGGACAACCAGTCAGGCTGAAGTGATCTTTTTGGCCATAAATGGCTACACACAAACCAAAATGGCCGAAGAATTAGGAATACAACAAGGTGCAGTAAATAATAGGCTGAGGGTAGCTAACTGGAAAACCATACAGGAAGGAATTGATTACATTATACAATTAATTAAAGAATAGGATATGCTGACAGGTTTATTGCTACGATTAATTACAGCGCATTTACTTACCGACTTTGTATTTCAGCCCACTGCATGGGTAATTGACCGAAAACAAAATAAAATAAGATCAATCGGTTTACTATGGCATGTATGCCTCACAACATTATTTGCTTACGCTTTTTCGGGCTTATACAATTGCTGGTGGATACCCCTGGTTATTTTTATTTCGCATTACCTCATTGACATTATAAAATCTTATCTGCCCGATAATATATATACTTTCCTGGCAGACCAAGCCATGCACCTGTTGGTAATCACTATAATTTGGTTAATGGTTGATCATCAATGGGCCGCGATCATAGCAGAATTACGTGAAATAACCACAAATAACAATTTTTGGATATTAACTTTAGGCTATATACTGGTAACATGGCCGTTAGGCATATTGATAGGAATGGCAACAAGCAAATGGCGGAATGAATTGGCTACAACTGAGAGCGCGAGAGAAGGACTGGCTGATGCAGGTAAATGGATAGGAATATGTGAAAGGGCCTTGATTTTAACCTTTGTATTAACCAATCAGTATACTGCTATCGGCTTCCTGATGACTGCCAAATCCATACTTAGATTTGGTGATAAGGATAAAAAGACTGAGAAGAAAACAGAATATATACTTGTAGGCACATTGTTTAGTTTCGCTGCTTCCGCATTACTTGGGGTTATCCTGTCTTATGCAATTAAATAATTAATATTACTCGTCAGTCTGGAATAAAAGCGGTTTATCAAAAAGGGAAGGGGAGGACCGGAAATCATGAAAAAGCGCTCCGTATCTCACCCCGGAGCGCTTCAATGTTCCTACAAACATCGATCAACTAAACTCAGATCTCTACAATCTAAGGTCTTGGCAATTTCATAAAATCGTTGTATTTAAGCGCACGTTTTATTGAAATTATATGGTCAGTAACAAGCTTTTTACAGCATATTATATTTTTTGATATTATTATTAAAATTTATGAAATGGGCATAAATACGCCTCCAATGCAATTGCGTTAGCTGCTGTTTATATTATAAAAGAATATTATAAACTTAAAGGGAGCTGATAATAGTTCGCGATATATTGCGGATAATCTATCAAAGTCAGTTTAATCGGTTGGTATGTATGCATACTTATCGGGCGGGCATAAGACCAATTAATAAAATAGCTGACAATAAAGGATAGTGAACAATAATCGGGACTATTTATCCGAGGTGCCTTGGTGGTTGTTTAGGCATTACGATATAACAACTGGTTTCTGGTTGAAAATAAGCCGTATTAAACGGAGTAATTGTAGTTAAAGGTGATTCAAGAACAACATTAAGAGCGGTAATATCCAAAAAATCCATTTGTATAACCTTTACAGGAGGAACATGTTCTTTCTGTGGAACAGGTATGTCCTTAATGGGTTCGGCATGGAGTATGTTGTGCGCGTTCAGTATGGTTGCACGATAATTTGGAATGCATTTAAGAAATAAAGCATGGCGGGTTACCCGCATCTGCACATAATTATAGGCATTATTACCAAAGCGTATTTGCCCGCTTATATTTTCATATTTAACCCAATCCCTGATGCCCGGAAGATTGACAGGTACTTTTACCTCTTCCAGATCATGAGTATTGTACAGGCCTTTGGACGCTTGTTCATTAAAAAACTTATCAGCGCAATAGGTAAGGTATTGATGTAAAGCGGTATCGCCAACCAAGCTATAAAGGTGGAGGAATAACAGTAATATGGCCGCAACTTTTTTCAATAGGTATTATTCGTAATATGTACCGTAAATATAAAATAAGTTCGCCGTTTATGCAACTTTTAGCAGGTTATTTCTTAACTAATTCATGCTTATTTATACTTAAAAGCTTAATATTTGTGGTATGATTAATTTTTGACTGCCCGTGCTGCCGGGATGCCTGTATTTTTAAGTATAACAAACGGAATACGTGTATTCCAGGTAGGTTTTAATCCATCTTCATTGATAAAGCCTAAGGCATAATTCCCCAGTATAATATCTGGTTTTCCATCTGCATTGTAATCGGCTACATCCATGCATATCCACCGGCCTTCGCTCGCCAACGGTAAATGATGCGGAACAAAATGCAAGGGCCGGTCCTGTTCAAAATAGGTAAATCCCTCGTTAACGTTATTTTTCAGATCCGAAAAAAACGCGATTAAAGCAATGTCAAGTTTACCATCGCCATTAAAATCTGCTGCTATTGCTTTGGTAGCACCGTTTACAGGATAAAAGTATGCTTGTTTGTATTTGAAATTTCCCTGATTTAAATAAATATAAACTCCATGAAAAGGCTTTAGAATTTTTGAATAATCACTGTTATCACCACTGGTATATAATATATCCAGTTTTCCATCGTGGTTAAAATCAACAAGCTGAAAACTGCTGGACCCATAAACAGGTGGAAACTTTAAAAGGTTAGTAGTAGTAAAGCCGCCTTTATGATCATTCAAAAATAACCAAATCCCTTCATCAGCCTGCGCAAACAAACAAACAACATCGGGCCATCCGTCATGATTAAAATCACCGATAACGGCATGTTCCGCACCGGGCATAGTACTAATGGTTCTTTTTTCAAAAGATTTATTTACTGATTGCTTATACCAGTATAGCCCTCCCATATTGTGGCCGAAGCCACATATCAACCTGTCTTCGAGCCCGTCCTTATCAAAATCTGCAGATAAAGACTGCACCGGTCGCGGCAGCTTATCCGCAATTATTTTATTTTCCTGGTTGTCTGATGGATCAAGCATGATATCGGTTAGATAACCGTTTGATATATCAATGGCATCCATGGACCCAATAAATGTAAAGGAACCCAATTTGTGTCCCCGGGCATCTATCCTGAACTGAACATCAACAGCTGGCGAATTATAGGAGTGGGATGATTGCAATTTTAATTGATTTGACCATTGATAAATACTGTTATTCAATCTGTTACTGGTAATAATCGTATGGCCAATGGTGTCAAATGCTACCAGTGTGGTTGTAGCAGCCGATCCCTTATCATTGACTGGTTTTAATAAAGTGAAAACACCCCAATCATTAACCGGAGCAACTGGTACCGCAGCTCGCTTAAGTGCTTTTGGCGATGCGGTTTTATAATAATTGACTATTTTCAACCAGTCTTCGTAGGGTAGGGCCGAATTAGAAGACGGGGCATTTACATACATGTCTTCTGCATAAACCTTTATACCCAAATGGGGCGCCATAGCTGGTAGTACATGTTTTACCCATGTTTCCTGGTCAAGCATTTCTGCTCCTACATATTGGTGACAGCTTTTACAATATTTTTCTGAAAGGGATTTGCCGTCATTTTTGGTAGTATCTTTTTTATTATCCTGGTTGCAATTGATGGAAACGAAACAAATAGCAGTTATAAATAAACACCCTATGAAAGGGATAATGTGATGTTTTTTTAATGCCATTGTTCTCTGTAGCGTGTAGTTTGGGGATTTTATACTATTATGATTTAATGAAGATAATGTAAAGAGGCAACCGGGGCTGCCTCTTTACATTATTCTGCTTTGTTTTATTAAATTAATAACCTGGGTTTTGTTTCAAATTAGCAACGCCTCCTATAGTTTCAATATCTATTTGCGGTTGTGGTATTGGATAATACTCATTTTTATTTGGCGTAAAATGAGCTCCGGCTACGTCGCTTATTGTTTTGCCATCAAAATTAAAGTAATTGGCCAAAGCCTGCTGCGCTATTCCCCAGCGGGAGATGTCGAAAAATCGGTGACCTTCCATACCTAACTCCAGTTTACGCTCAAAGTAAATAGCTTTTAATGCTAAAGCCTGACTTGAAAAATAACCGGCCGGATATGGACTAATCACATATTTTGCTGCTGGAGTAGTGGTATATCCTGCCATTGGGGCCTTTGGATCCTGATAGGTATATACAAAACCTGCGGTGTTGGCAGCTCTTGTACGTACGCGGTTAACATAAGCCAAACCTAAATCGCCGCTGCCTAATTGTGCTTTAGCCTCTGCAGCCATCAATAAAACGTCGGCAAACCGAATAATGTTAACCTGGTTGGCCGAACCTGGTGCCCAGGAATGACTATCTGCATATTTACCCTGTGTTGCCTGGAAATAAACATTCTTTTTAGGAGAGTAAGGGCCAGCAGAACTTTGCTCACGGATCCAGGCCTGGCCTGGGTGGTTACCCCAATCAAGGTAAGGTATGCCACGGCGGCCAACTGTCCAGTCTAAACGCGGATCAACATTGCCGGCATCAGGGGTAAAGGCAGTAGTTGAGGAAATATTCATATCGGTAACGAGCGGGTGTGAATTATAATCATCCAAATAAGGTAAACCCGCAGCATCTGTACGGAAGGAGTTTGCCAGATCCTCGGAAGGCTGGAAAAAACCGCAGCATGAAAAAGGGCCATTGTACGGAAAGTTCAGCATGTCAAAGTTATTTGCCTCGCTGATTGTATTGGTACCATCATTTGCAGCTTGTTGTATTGCAAATACGGTTTCCTTGCTGTTTTTGGTTGCGGCGCTAAAGTTATCTTCATAATTATCCACTAATCCGTAAGCTACACCGGCAGGGTTGGTTCCACTTGTTATAACTTCTGTAAATGTTTTATCTGCTTCAGTATACTTTTTCTCATATAAGTATGTTTTTGCAAGATATGCACCAGCAGCCCATTTGTTAACACGGCCTATCTGCGCTTGGGTTCCTGGCAAGTTGGCGTAAGCATACTGAAAGTCGGCTTCGATTTTCGGCCATATATCCGCATCGTTTGGCTGTACATAGTTTACAGTGGTTTCGTCAATATAAGGTATTTTATTAAATAACTTTTTCAGATCAAAATAATAGTGTGCACGTAAAAACCTGGCCTGAGCTGCTATTACCGTCCTGTTAGCATCAGTAATGGATGGAACCTGGGCTAAGGCCTTAAGCACGTTGTTGGCCCTGGTTATTCCCTCATAATTAGCTTTCCATTTACTGTTTAAAAAGCCATTACTGGCATCAACCGTAAATGTTGCTATTGAATTTATTGCAGGCTGGTCAGTACCGCTACTGCCTTTGTGCGCATCGCCACCGGCAACACTTCCATAAATCCAGTTATCGGGTGCTGTTTCCCAGGGACCGCCGCCGCCAAAAGCAACATTGGTTCCTTGCTGGCCATCAAGGGCCGAATAAGCACCGATCAAAAGACCATCAACCCCGGCGGGTGTATTTACATTTTCAACACTTAATGCTCCTAAAGCGGGTTGATCTAAGTAGGCTTTTTTACACGAATTCTGTATGATACCAGCTGCAATTAACGCATAGACTGATAAACGTTGTATACTTTTCATAATTTCTGAATGATTAAAATTTAACTTGTACACCAATTAAATAAGTACGCACCGGGGAGTAATTACCACGGTCGACACCAAAGCTTGTACTGCTGGTACTGGCAGCGCCGGTACTGATACCTGTGGTACTGTTAATAGTAGTTGTACTGCTACCACCACCTACAATTTCGGGATCAACACCTGAGTATTTAGTTATGGTAATTAAGTTAGCGCCTGATAAATAAACCCTGAACCTGTCGATACCTATTGTTTTTAATATTTGAGGATCAAAAGTATAACCTATTTGTAAGTTGCGTAAACGCAGGTAAGAACCATTTTCTACATAATAGGAGTTAGGTACAGTATTGGTACTGAATGAACCATCAATTTCCTGAATAGGTGCTTTAGCATCCATGTGAGTGGGCGTCCAGGAATCATATAATGCTGTTTTACTTTTTGCACCCTGGAAGTTTGCGTAAAAGTCAGTCCACCATTTAACGTCATTCCATATTTTATTGCCATAAGAGCCATACCAGAACATGCTCAAATCAAATCTTTTATAGGAAAAGTCAAGATTAAGCCCGCCGGTAAATTTGGGGTTGGGATTGCCAAGCAGTGTACGGTCATCCGCTGTTATCTTCCCGTCGCCGTTTATATCGGCATATTTAAAACGGCCCACCGCGGCGTCATTCTGATATGTTCCACCAGCTGCTGCATTGGCTGCATCGATCTCGGCTTTTGAATCCCAAAAACCATCGGTTTTATAGCCAAAGAAACCGCCTACAGGGCCACCAACCTGGTTACGTACTATTGAACTGCCATTAAAACGGCCCGCGTTCTGATCAAAATAAGGTTGACCTAATGTAACTGCTTTAATTACGTTGTGATAAGTAGTAAAGGTTAACGTCGCATTCATTTTCAGATCATGCGTCAGGTTGGTATGCGTTGTAATGGCTAAATCCAAACCTGTATTGGTCATTTCGCCTGAATTGGTATATGGTTGCGTTGCTACCCCTGCAGTACCCGGAAGATTTGGATTAAATAGCAGGTCGCTGATTATCTTTTTATAATAATCTGCGGAGATCTCTAATTTCTGGTTGAAGAACGAACCATCAAAACCAATATTTAAGTTTTTATCCTTCTCCCACTTTGCATCAGGGTTACCATATTGGGTTTGTGTTAAACCAGGAACCGTACTGGTTGAGGAACCAGTTATATCATAATAGGAATTGGTTTTGTTAACACCAAATGTAGTAAAGGCGTTAGATGGTGTAACGTTAATCTGGTTACCCATAATACCATAACCACCCCTTATCTTTAAATCATTTATCCAGCTTGCGCCTTTTAAGAATTCTTCCTGAGATATACGCCAGCCAGCGCTTACTGCCGGGAACCAGCCTGTTTGATAGTTTTTAAACCTGGATGAACCATCACGGCGTATAGTTGCATTTAAAAGATATTTATCATTATAAGTATAATCTAAACGGGCTAAATAAGAGAATAACTTATCTCTTTGTAAATTACTATAGGCGGTAGGAGTGCCCGTGCCGGTAGATATTGTGGTATAGTCAGGGTCAAATATAAAATAGCCGGTGTTTGAAGCACCTAATGTTTGATACCTGTTTTTGTAAGCCTCTGTACCTACCAATACCTTGATGTCGTGTTTAGCGATGGTTTGGTGATAGGTTAATGTATTTGTCCAGGTGTAATCATACGCGTTGTATGAATTCTCTGCATAAGAGTTTGTACTTACATTTTCAGAATTTTCATATTCAGGATACGTAAAGTTGTGGTTATAGTCTGAATAGTATTCACCACCAAATTGCGTGCGCAGGGTAAAATACTTCAGGAAATCTACTTCTGCAAACACGTTTCCAAATAACCTGTTCAATGCACCGTAATTATTTTTGGTACGGTCTGCTATAGCAACAGGATTCCTGGCGTTGCCTAAGTTGGCTGTATTTGAACCCGCGTAATTACCCATAATGTCATATACAGGAATGATGGGTTGCTCACGGAATGACATACCAATTGATGTGCCTTCGTCATTTTGATTTACCTGCGGATTTTCTGTTAAAGAATAAGAAAAGTTTTCGCCTACCCTGATGTGCTTGGTTATATTAAAGCTGGTATTTGCCCTTATGGTATAACGTTTATCGTAAGTATTTTTTAATGTACCCTGCTGATTAAAGTAATTCATTGAAAATAAATACGTTGCCACATCAGAGCTACCACTTACGTTCAAATTATGACTTTGTATAGGCGCAGAGCTAAATATTTCATGATACCAGTCTGTACCTGCCTTATTTGCCTGGGTTATGCGATAAAAACCCGATGCATCTCCAGTTGTATAAAACGGATTAACGTTATACTTTGCCGGATCAACTGCCGGGTCGCCGGGGTGAATACCTGCCGGACCTGCACCTCCGGCGCTGATGTAATCAGGCAGGACATCTCCGTTAGGACCATATAAATTACTGTTGAAATTAGGCGTTATCCCTTTTAATGTAGCCGTATTTTGAATTGCCAGCCGGTTCAGGGCTGTCATTTCCTGGGGGTTAAGCAAATCATAAACATTACCACCTTTAGGTACCTGGGTACCGTAATAGGCATCGTAAGAAATGCTTGCTTTACCATTACCCTTTTTGGTGGTAATAATAATAACGCCATTTGCCGCGCGTGCACCGTAAATTGATGCCGAACTCGCATCCTTCAATACCTGCATACTGGCAACATCATTCGGGTTAATGTCCGTTACATTGGTTGTAGGCACACCATCAATTACATATAATGGCTGGTTGTTTCCAAATGTGTTGGCCCCACGAATTTTAACCGCAGGCGCTTCACCCGGTTGACCCGATGCAACTACAGTAACACCAGCCGCCTGGCCTTGTAACTGGTTTTCTACAGATGCAGTGGGCTGCCTGTTCAAGGCCGACACATCCACAACTGCAACAGCACCAACAAGGTCTTTTTTACGTTGTGAACCATAACCCGTAACAACAACTTCATTTAAAGAGTTGTTACCGGCCCTTAAGGTTATACTAAGGCTGGTATTGGTACCCACTGTTAAATCAGTTGATTGGTAGCCAATATAGGAGATGGTTATTACATCACCCTGTTTTAAACTTAGGGTGAAGTCGCCATTGGTATCCGTCACCGTGCCCGTTGAGGTTCCTTTGACCCGTACAGATGCGCCAATTACGGGTAGTTTGTCATCACTCCCAATGACTTTGCCATGGTACTTTGTTTGGGCCGTAACCCCCAGTGAAGATAGCAGGCAGCATAACAGCATACCGAGAAATCTTCGTTGTAGAAGTAAACTTTTAAGCATGATTTTTAATTAAATTGATTAATATATTGGTTAAGAAAATTGTGTTCATAAGCCGGTTAAAGCAATGGTAGAGACATTACAACCGGGTGTTAACTTTTTTGACTCAAAGCAATGGTAGAGACATTGCAGCCGGATATGGTTATGCGTTTAAGCAAATATCCAGGCAATAAAATTCTATTAGGCTTATTGTGTAGGCAATAACCAAATAGTAATCAAAAAAAACATGATACCTGCTCTTGTGTAGGCAAAAGCGGTTAATTTATAACAAAATATCTTTTCCGGGTTTAATTGTGAGATGAGCCTTGCGGCAGCAACACGGAAATGATAAACATATTACCAGAGTATATTATGAGATAAGCCCTTCGGCAATTACTGGTAAAATGATTAAATGAAGTAACAAATGCATTAATACATTTCCTACTTCAGGATGCTATAGTTTATTATTGTCAGTTTTAACATAGTATGTTATAAAAATATTAGGTAGAAATCATTTACCCTGATTGATAAATAATATTGGTTCGGCTACTAAAATAAATATAGTGTATTGTTTACACAAGTAGCTTTTAAGAATTGTAAATTAAATATTTTAATATATTTTAATTTGTCAATGTGTTAAAAATATTAATCAATTATTAATAAATATTGCGCAAAGTACAGCTAAAATTAAAAAAAGTTAAATCGAATATTTGCCCGTAGCATCGCAAACAGAATTGTATAATCCACTCGAAATAAGATATGCTCAAGCAAGAATGGACTTTAATAATCTCTTTTAAAACATTATACTCCCACAATAGCTAAATCAGAGGTGTTAAAATAATACCATCATTTAAAAATTTTAAGGTAGTTAATATTACCATGGAAGTTTATTCCTGTCTGAACCACCTACAGCATATCCAGCAATTGCCGCCTGTTATTCAGGCTGCCCACACCCTGAAATCACTCCCTATTTAATCATTCAATGGTAATATCTGCTGCTATATAATCGCAGGGGGGTACTCATAAAGCTCCCATATCCCCAATTGTGGTGATGTAGTTCCATATTGTGGTGATACCGCCCTCCCTATATTGGTGGCAGTGAAACAATGGGATGTGAAGCACATTTGCAGTGTAAAAATTATTTACCGGTTTGCAGCATATTAAAACAACTGACATTGCAGTAAACCAACATTAAACATAAAAATTAACAAGCTGGCCAGCGCGTATTTTTTTTGTAAAGCATAAAAACAAAAACAATTAAAAAAATCGACTATGAAAATTAACTTTCTAAAATCAAGTACTACACTTGGCCTGGCATTAGTACTTGGCCTTACATCTTGTTCAAAAGATAATAACAATAATTCTCCTTACAACTCCCCGCAGCCCCAGGCTCCTGCCGCAACCACAACTGTGCAGTTGGCCAATAATGCAAAATTTGGAAGCATTTTGACCGACAAAGCAGGACGTTCCTTATACAGCTTTTCTGTTGATGCAGCTGCCCAGTCAAATTGCAATGGTAACTGTGCAATAACATGGCCTGCTTTTTACGATCCAACCCCATCATTAGGAACAGGGCTAAAAAGTTCAGACTTTGGCGTGATAACCCGTGCCGATAACAGCAAACAAACCACGTATAAAGGGTGGCCGCTGTACTATTACTCAGGTGATAGCAAAGCAGGCGACACTAATGGAGATGGTATTGGCAAAACCTGGTTTGTGTCGAAACCTGATTATACTGTAATGCTGGCTAATGAGCAATTGCTTGGCGCCGATGGCGTAGCATACAACAGTCAGTATAAACCAGGTTCTGAGGTTGTACAATATATTACTGATGATTACGGCAGAACACTGTATAGCTTTATAAAAGATAAAGCCAATACTAACACTTATACTAAATCTGACTTTAGCAATGACAGTGTTTGGCCTATCAATCAAATTTCAAAGGTATTAAATGTGCCTTCCATTCTTGATAAATCAAAGTTTGGAACCATCACCGTATTCGGAAAACCGCAGTTAACTTTTAATGGCTGGCCAATGTACTTTTTTGGTGCAGATGCAGGTGTAAAAGGTAGCAATAAAGGTGTAAGTGTAGGGCCCGGCGCCTGGCCGGTTGAAAATACTACTACCCCTGCAGCTCCTGCAAACTAACAATAATAACTGTTGTACAATACAGGCGATCCTGTTGTCGCCTGTATTGTTATTTAAACTCAAGGTAATGTAATAATAAATATTTCGTAATAATTAAAAACGCAGGCAACCATATATTTGCCAATTACGTGGTAGGATAAAATAATGTTGTAACATCTATGAAATTAATTAACCGATGTATGACAGATCCTATTACTAAGTTTATAAAATCCACCTGTGTTAAATGAAATATCTTGCCGAATCCCCTCTGAACAAGTTGGTTACCATAAGTGTCTTTTTTTCTTTTCTAACAATTATTTTAAGTGCCGGTATGGCTGAAGCGCAGGTTGAAAAGCCTTTTTTTAGAAACATCGGAACCGAAAACGGACTATCACATGATAAAGTAAATTGTATTATGCAGGATCGGCGTGGTTTTTTATGGTTTGGTACCGAGGATGGTTTAAACCGTTATGATGGCCGGTTCTTTACCATATTTAAAAATCAGCCCAATGATACTACTTGTATTTCAGGCAATATCATAAAAGATCTGCATGAAGACAAAAACGGCATTATCTGGATAGCTACGGCCGATGGCGGACTTACACGGTACAATTATCATTTGCCAGCATTAAAGCAATTCAAACAATTTAAATACAATGCACATATTACTAATGGTATTCCGGAAAATAACATCAGTAAAATTGCAGAAGACGAAAACGGAAATTTATGGCTGGCTACCAGCAATAATTTTGTTGTAAGGTTTAATAAGCACAGTGAAAAATTTGATATGCCTGTAAAAAACGGCACCAGGAGCATTTTATCGTTGGCTATGGCTGGTCGGGATACCTTATGGGTAGGTAGGGCAGGAGGTGGTTTGTTAAAGATCAATACCAGCACACTTCAGTATAAGGTTGATGCCCGTTATAATAGTTTGTACGCAAAGCTGCCTCATACCGCTATAACTTCTATTTTTAAAAGTGGTGATAATACCATGTGGTACGGGGCATGGGACAAAAAATTATATAGTTATGAGCCTTTAACGCAGACAGAAAAACTATTTGAGCATACTATAGCTGAACCAGAAGAGCCTAATGATGAGATAGTATCATTTACAGAGGATAAGCGGAAAAATATATGGATGGCATGCCAAAGCACCGGAGTAGCCGTTTATGACCGTACCATGCATAGCTTTACAAGTTACAGGCATGACGGTAAGGACGGATCATTAATTGATAACAACGTAAACGCTGTATATACCGATAGGAGTGGCATTGTATGGATAGGTACAGATAATGGGATAAGTATACATGACCCGGTTTATTCGCCTTTTCAGCAATTCTTTTTGCCTAAAAATATAAATGGGGAAGACATCGCCATTTATGATTTTTACAGGGATGATCAATACAACCTGTGGATAGCAACCAGCGAAGGCATTTATATAAAACGGCATGGTAAAAATGGGTTTGAGCACAGAAAGATCATCTATAACGGGCAAACCCTGGCAGCTACCAAATTTTTTATAGATAAAGATAAAACGTTTTACTTAGGTACCGACTATACGTTGTTTAAGTATAATCAGGAAACCAACCAGGTTTCGCTTTTACCCAACACATCGTCAGACATGGTGATGAAGAAACTGATCAGTTCAAGGATAGTATCTATAGTACGTGATACTATTGCCAATCATCCGGTACTGGTGGTTTCACCTTACGGCCATTATATGACCTATTATGACCTGACTGATAGAAAATGGATATCGCGGGTTGATTCGGTAAAAAAGATAGTAAGGAACTTAAACATTAAAGATAACCTGATCAAGAAATTTTATAAAGATAAGAAAGGCGGCCTATGGCTTGCAACAGAACGCTTTGGCCTGGGCGACTGGCAGCAGGGTACTACGCCTATAAAATACTTTACCAATGATGTAGGCAATAACTCATCTATTAGTAGCAATGATGTTTATGATATAGAGGAAGATAAAAAGGGTAATTTATGGATAAGTACCTATGGTGGCGGGCTTAATTATTTCAACCCCAAAGCAGGCAAGTTTGTACACATCAAGGAATCGAGCAATTTAACCGAAGGAATGCAGGCCGATCTGCGCGGAAATGTTTGGATGATTTGTAATGGCCACATGCATGAGTATAACCCATTAACAAAAATATACAGCTGTTATGACCTGCCCAATCTTCAAAAAAACGGAGGGATTAAAGGGTATGTTTATAAGGATAATTATGGTAACCTGTATGCCGGAGGAGTGAATTTCTATATCTCGTTTAGTCCGATGGGTATCAGTAAAATAAAAAATGATCCGGATGTTTACTTTACCGATTTTAAGATATTCAATACCTCATATAGCCAACTACTCGAAAACAAAACCATCAGGTTAAACCATGCTCAAAATTATTTCTCCCTGGAGTTTTCTGCACCTGAATACAGCAGCAATCATATACATTACGATTATATGCTTGAGGGAGTTGATAAGGATTGGGTTGATGCAGACAGGCGCAACTTTGCAAGCTATTCAAACCTGCCGGGAGGCAAATACCTGTTTAAGGTAAGGGCCTGTAACTGGAAAGGCAGCTTTATAAATAAGTACACGTCTATTGTTATTATCATCAGCCCCCCGTTTTGGCTGCAATGGTGGTTTTATACACTGCTGGTTCTTATTATAGCACCGGTTTGTTACTTACTTTACCGGTACAGGATTAATGAGTTTCTTAAACGCCAATCAATCAGGAATGGGATAGCGCAGGACCTGCATGACCACATCGGCTCAACCTTAAGCAGTATATCCATTTACAGTAAAGTGGCTAAAATTTATCAGCAACAACAAAAAGAGGATAAACTGAAAGAGGTACTGCATACTATAGGCGAAACAGCCAATGAAACCATTACTGAAATGTCTGACATTGTATGGACCATAAACCCTAAAAATGATCATATGAACAGTATTGTTCAAAAAATACAATCATATGCCCAGCCACTTTGTGTAGCCCAAAATATTCACTTTAAATTTAATTGTGATAGTAAAGTTAAAAACCTGACACTTGAAATGGCTGCCAGGAAAAACTTTTTTCTGATACTGAAAGAGTCATTGAACAATGCAATAAAACATTCAGGATGTAAAAATCTAACGGTTAACATCAGCCTTAGTAATTACTACCTTGAATTGCATATACAGGACGATGGAATTGGGTTTGACCCGAGTCTTAAATATGCCGAAGTACCTACCTCGCGGGGGGGTAACGGGCTGGTTAATATCAAATCAAGGGCCGATGATTTGAATGCAAAACTTAAAATTGAAAGTGGAATTAATAAAGGAACCCAAGTAGCTCTGGCCTTTAGTATCCTGTGAGAAACCTCTTTAC
>NZ_JBFUJG010000109.1:0-17423 GCF_056401495.1 Mucilaginibacter sp. P4_E8 | reverse complement strand
TGTAAATCTAACCTGGACTGTTTTTTATAATCGTAATGGTCATGCGGTTTGTTAAACGTGAACAACCACCAGGCATTAAGTCTTAAACATACATTGTAAAACAACATCGGAATAACGATACCTGAGGTCCATATCAAACCAAACAATAATGGAACAAAGGAAATTTTCAATATAGAGATCAGCACTATCCTCATAATATTCATTACGATGATCTGCATACAATAAATATAAAGGGAATGATACCCTATTACCCTCAAAAACGATAATACCTTATATTTTTGCAGCAGAAAAGAAAGGCTAACGGAAAGTGAACACCCGATTAATGCTTCAAAAAGATAAAACCATGGTAATTTATGCTCTACATAATTGATCCCGTCTTTGCCGCCATGCAGATTGAGTTCCGTAAACTTATATTGAATAACAATAAAAAGGAGTAGCAATGGCAGGAAAACTTTCCAGGATGTATAACGATGGACAAAGCGTTCGTTTAAAAAGATGTTGGAGATCGCGTCGCCTATCGCGAAAAACAAATAGAACTGGCATATATCGGTAAGGAGTCCAGCCTGTAAATCATGCATATTAATGTAACCTGCGATTGAAAAAAACACAAAACCAATTACAAGTTGAATACCGATGGAAACCTTTAATTTGGTTTTCAGCAAGGAGTATATTACACCAATAAAAAACAGCGCGTTCAGATACCAAAAGTGCCCTGTTTGCCTCGGGTTGATGATCAGATTCAGGTAACTTGCCATTGTAATATCAGAATTCGTATAACGGGCAGATAACAGTGCAAGTGATATTTGTATTCCTCCCCATACCAACAAAGGGTATAGAATATTATTTACCCGGTTAAGCAAATAGGCTGGCAGGCCCCTCTTTCGCAGGCTATTGGAAATCAGAATACCCGATACAATAAAAAACAACGGCATCCGGAAGCCGTACAAAAACGTGCCGATATAATTGAAATATGGATACGGGGCCATGTTAATACCATGATCAAAGAGCATAAAAAAGCAATGTCCGTAAGCAACGAGTATAATACTGATTCCTTTATCATAATCCAGCCAAAGAAATCGTTTATCTCTCAGAATGAATTTGCTGTTAAAAACATCGAGCTTTGGAATTAGGTTATTAGGTTTCATATCATGTAATATTTAGCTTGACAATTGATTTTACTATTGCAGTGCGGAGATGCATACCAATAAACACGCTGGCAAATTTTAAAGTTGTTTAAACATAAATACATACTGCTCGGCTGTTAGGTATCCAATTTTATTGTAAAACTTATAAGCTGGCATATATTTGTTGGTCATCAGTATCGTCAATTCCGCATCCTGCTCTTTAGCGTAGGCGCTGCAAAATTCCATCAGCCGTTTTCCATATCCTTTCCGCTGTTTCTCAGCGGCAATGAAAAATTCATCAATCATTAGCTGATCGTTAGTCCACCACGTTTTAAAATGTCCAAATATGGCGCCCACCGGAACTGATTCATCATATAGTATAAATCCCACAAATTGACCCGAACTCATATACTCAGCCAAATACCGGGACGCTTTCTCTGCAGTCCATTGGTAGTTCCAGGGTGCCTGATTATATGCCTTTATAAAAATATTTACACAGTCATTTAAATTTTCTTGGGTTACGGGTACAATGTTCATTAAGTTTTGATTTGTTTGTGTTTAATGGGTTGATATCCAAGCGTTGTTTAGCAGCGCTGATCCAGTGTTCTCTCCAAAATGCCAGCAAGCTTTTCCACATTTGGCGTTTCCAGCATGGAAAGATGATCTCCTGGTACCTCAAGTACCTCTACTCCCTGGCGTGCATAATTTTTCCATCCCAGGTACTTCGTATCATTTACATAATGAACGCAAATTTCTGCACGGAATAAATAAACCTTATTATCAAAGGGGGCCAACTGGTATTTGCGAAATGCAACCAGGTGTTTTTCCTTTATTTTCCCGATTTGATGGTAAAATTTCTCCGATTCTTTTTTAAAGCGTTTTTTGGAGACCTGTTGTGATTGATTTTTAAACGTACTGACAGGTTGTGTAACTGAATTTTTAATGAAGGTTAGTAATTTCGGGATGTTTCTCTTAACCTTCTTGGGTAATAACTTGTACCAGTCCTTATATTCAGTTTTTTCGGCATTGGTATCAAACATAATCAGCATACTGACCTTTTTACCCATTTCGCCAAGCTGGCGGTTCATTTCAACTGCGACATATCCGCCAAAGGAATAACCGGACAATATATACGGACCCTCTGGATTGTGGCGTAAAATTTCACTGATGTAATGTGCCGCGATATCGGGAATGGATTCAAACGGCTCATCCACATCATTCAGCCCCTTAGCCTGTAATCCATAAATAGGTTGTTCTTTATCAATACAGGCTGCCAGCTCACTAAAATTCAGCACATTTAATCCTTCGCCGTGGATGATATATAAGGGAGTCTTAGAACCAGACGGTTTGATCGGAACTAAGGATATAAATACCGATTCCTTGTCATCATCGTCAATAAAACGCGCCAGGGACTGAATATCGGGATATTTGAAAAGCACGGAAAGCTGGAAGTTTTTTCCGGTACGTTTTTCAAATTTGGATAGTATCTGTACTGCTTTTAGAGAATGCCCTCCCAATTCAAAAAAATTGGCATTGATACTGATCTGAGGAATTCCCATACAATCCTGCCAGATGGATTGGAGAATCATTTCGGTTTCAGAAACTGCATTTACAAGGTTATCTGTTGCATCAAGGTGATTCACCTCCGGCAGCGATTTCCGGTCAATTTTCCCATTGGAGGTAAGTGGCAGAAATTCCAGCTCAACCCAAACCGAAGGCACCATGTACCCCGGAAGCTTTGTTCCGAGATAATCCATTACAGCTTCCTTGTTAAATTTACCGCCTTCAGGCACCACATAACCAATCAGTCTTTTTTTACCCTCCTGGTCATCCTTGGCTAACACAACAGCATTTGATACCAGGTGAAATCCTTTTAAAACGTTTTCAATTTCTCCAAGTTCAATTCGGAACCCCTGGATCTTTACCTGATTGTCTATCCGGCCTATGAATTCCATATTTAGATCCGGCATCATTCTGCCCAGGTCTCCGGTCCGGTACATCATACCGCCCAGGCTGTCATTAAAATGATCGGGCACAAATGCTGCTGCCGTCTTATCCGGATCATTTGCATATCCCCGGGCTACACCAGCTCCTCCGATGTACAAATCACCAGCTACCCCAAACGGAAGCGGCTGCAACTGTTTATTCAGAATGTAAAAAAAGTTATTGGTGATCGGCTTGCCATACGGGATACTGTTCCATTTCTCCGATGTACTTTCTACCGGGAAAAAGTTGGACCATACCGTGCCCTCAGTAGCACCTCCAAGGCTTATGACGCTTGCGCCTGGCATGTACCTTTTAACCCTGTCTGGCAAGCTCAAAGGAATCCAGTCTCCACTCAAAAATACTGTTTTCAGGCCATCATAACGGTAATAAGGGTCCTCCGTTTCCAAATTTAAAATCAGGTAGTCCAATGTAGTTGGAACAGAATCCCAAAAAGTAATCTGATGATTGACCAGCATGCTTTGAAGCTGTTTAACATCCCGGATCTCTTCCTGCCGGGCTATAACGATCTGTCCGCCGGCAGACAACATGCCAAAGATATCATAGACAGAAAGATCAAAACACATGGAGGTTATGAATAATATCCTGTCGTTGGCGTCAACATTAAATTGATTATTTACCCATTGGACTAAATTAACAGCCGAATGATGTTCTATCATTACGCCTTTTGGCCGGCCTGTAGAGCCGGAGGTATAAATCGTATAAGCCAATTGCCGGCTGCTGATCTTGATATCCGGATTGGTGTCCCTGCTTATATTGATGCTGTTAAAATCAATATCTGCAAATTTCCGGGGATCGATCAGCGATTTTAAAGGGTAGCTTTTATCCGCAATGATTAGTTTTAACGCGGATTGATAAAAAATATATTCCTGCCGCTCAATTGGATAATCAGGATCAACAGGCACATATGCCCCCCCGGCTTTTAAGATGCCCAGCATACCCACAATCATATTGAAGTCCCGTTCTGCCAATATGCCCACGTTATCTCCCGGAACAATTCCTTTATCTATAAGATAATGGGCTAAACGGTTTGACTGTTGGTTAAGCTGACCGTAAGTTAAAACCTGCCCAGCCTGAATCAGGGCAATAGCGTCAGGATTTTTTGCAACCTGCTCCTCAAACAGGGAAAATAAAAGTTTTTCCTCGGGATAAGGAGCAACGGTATCATTGAAGTCAACAATAATCTGTTTCCATTCTTCGCTCGTAAGCAACTGATACCGCCCCACCTGCTCAGCAGGATTAATAGCTATTAAATCCAATAGCTGAACAAAATGTTTCAGAAATTTGTCGATAAATTCATCCTGGAAAAGAGACGCATTATAGTATAATACTCCCGGTGCTCCTTCTGTTGTTTCTTTAAAAAATAAACCCAGATAAAAGTCCTTAAAATGTTTACTGATTAATCCTTTAATTTTATCGCCTTCAACCGCCTCTCCTGATTCATCGAAACCAAATAACCCTTTAAATACCTCTCTGTCAATTTTAAGGTTTAACAAAATTTCATTAAGATCATTAAATGTCAGATTGCCGGTGTACCCTGGAGCATATCGCGTTGCTTTTAATTGCTGAACAATATCAACAAAGGATATCTCCCCACTGATGGTGCTCCTGATTGAGTTGAAACCATATTTTGACGATGGATTTTCCAATGGCAAGTCTCTGCACACAATTTGTGTAATAAAGAGATCTTCCTGTGTTGAATACCGTTGCAACAATACTTTATATGCCGCCAATAATATAGTAGAGAGTTTACAGCCTTGTTCTTCTGCAAAAAAGCTAAGCCTTTTTAACAAATCTGTATCCAATACAAATTCTTGTTCTGCAACACCGGGCTTTCTGCCTGTTAAGGTTTGCGTATCAATAGGGAGCTTTAAAAGTGGTAGTGTTTGAAATTTATCCTTAAACTGATCGATATTGTCTAATACTTCTTTGTTGAGTAAATACGATTGTGACATAGGTTCTAATAAATATTTAAAGCTTATATTCAGTTAAGGGGTATTTTTTATTGAAATCAAACAATCTAAATTCTTATCGTTAGGGCGAACATTTACAGTATTTAAATGATCAGGCTTTAAAACCAGTTCATTAAAATCTCAGCTATCAATAAATATTGATACCAGCAGAAATAATTATTAAAATGCCCTATATTTATAGCATGATTTGTTATTTTTCATCATGCGCTCATATCTTTAATTTTTCGATTCTTGCAGGCAAGAAAAGCTTTTTATAACTTTTAGTCACTTGGCAAAAAGCAAGCCAAAAAATTAAAATTTGCAGGACAGAAACATTATCAGTTATTTCACGTAAAACCAAAAAGATAGCATGATTGGGTGGAGCTTTCGACAGCAGCAAATCATGATCAATAAAGTTTTAAACGTCGCCATAACTATGCACATAGAATTAATGAAGAATAAAATTGACGCTGAAAAAATGAGGAATTTGGCTGATGCCCTTATTCGGGAGATACCCGACTGCGGTTTCGCGTTAATCGTTTTCGAACCGGATGGGAATAATATGGCCAATTACATATCCAACGTCAACGACGATTTCATGATTCAAGCCCTCGAGAAGCAGTTAAACGCCCTGAAAAAAAATAAAACTTTCCCAACACCAGAAAGTAAGGGCTGATGGTATATGCCATAGCCCCGCACAATGTTTTAACTGCTACTTACCGCTATTAATCAGCACTTTACCAAATTACTTAATCCCGATATTCTGCTACGGATTTTCCGTGTAGTTTTAGAAAAGATGTCATATCTGCAAAAAGATGGCTGTTTGAGCGGATTTTTTTCATGTCCCAATCCCACCATTTAATATCCAGTAATTGCCCGATTTCTGCTTCGGAGAACCGGTATTTTTTGATCCGGGCAGGTACTCCTGCGACAATAGCATATGGCGCCACATTTTGGGTAACTACGGCCCCCGTTCCAATCACAGCACCATCCCCTATTGATAATCCATCCATAATTGTCACATTATTCCCAATCCAAACATCATTACCGATCTTAACAATACACTTTTGAGCTTCATTGACAAAGCGGTTTTCTTTAAAGGAATTTTTTTTCACAAAAGTAAATCCCGCCTGCTGCGAAACCGAGAAAAAAGCGGGGTGCGTGGAAACAAAATCACGCGTAGGGTGCATCCCCAAACCTGTTTGCAGCTTGCTGCCAATAGAACAAAAACGGCCTATATGTGTATATCTGATCACAGAATCTGCACTAATATAGGTTGATCTACCTATAGATGAGGTTGAAATCTCGCAGTTTTCACCTATTACATTCCATCCCTCAAAATGACATCTCATATCAAGCAAAACATGGTTGCTTATCCGTAAATGCCTACCTTTATACTGCTGTCTGTACCAATTCCGTTTAATCCAGGCTTTAATCATAAGTATTCATATATGTACAGCAATTAAGTTCAAATGATGCTCCGAAATGATCCATTTCTTCTCATTTAATTATGCATGGCGCCATAATACCTAAGTAAGCAGTCCAATTCTTCCGATTCACAGGTCGAAAAGCGGTCCTTACATGTTTAATTATTTTTTCCTTTTATTTTCGGGAACATCCAGGTGTTGTCAAACCCTAAAAATAACGGGGCTATTTGTACCTACCTTGTGGATTATTTACCACATTCCTAAGTGATACCAATTATCTTTGCAGATTCAAACCTTTCATTTCGGCATCACGGAAAATTTGTTCGGAGCACATTCAAGCAGTCAGCATCAATACCATAAGCGGTGCACTATTGATCCCCCTCCCTTTATTTCCCTGGAGCAGCGAATAATGCGAAATATCAGCATGATGATGCTGATATTTCGCATTATTCGCCGTTAACGGGTCTGTTAAACGGAACGTAGTTTTTTAATCTAATAAATTTCTGGCTATACGCCGGCGCAATAACAGCGCTTTCCCGAAAGAGCGCCTGCGCGGCAATCATACTACTTTAAAGCCGTTGTCCCCATTGTCGGGTAAACGGGCAAATTATACTTGCTCTTTCTTAAAGGAGTCGTAAATAAAGGGAAACAGTGTTTTCAGCCACAATTTAAAATAGGCTGCCGGTAACATAAAGGAAAAATGCCGGTTGATAAAAGTGCGATACTCTCTGAATGCAAGGCCTTTGGGGCTATACAAATGTTCAATACGCTTTTTTAGCGGAACCTTGCCTGATAACCAGCTTACACCATGATCGTTTTCACAGTGCCCGTAATAACCCGGCGCCACCCATACCTTTAAGCCATTTTTTACTGCCGTGTAGGTATAATCGAAATCGGCGAAGCCATGCGTGTAGATATCAGTCAGTATCCCTATTTTATTCACTGTCGCGCGATCCACCAACATAATGTTAGCATTGCCTATTTCGCATATTTTCAAGCGTTCGGCATCGGGCGTTTGCATAAAAGTAGAGCCGGTTATAAAGTTTTTTATTTTACGCCCGCCATAGGTTATCTTTCCGCTTTTGGGGTCAAGCACGGTACCTAAAAGGATATTGCCGCCGCTTTTGGCCTGGCTATACGCTGCAAGTAGCCGTTCAAGTGCGTCGGCTGATAAAACCACGTCATCATTTAGCAACAAATAAAAATCATATTCATCCCGACGGAGCACCTCTGCCCAAAGTGTTCTCATTCCTCCGGCCCAAAATAACGATCCGGTACCATGTACCACATTAACTTGAGGAAACATCTCCTTAACACGTGCTCCGGTCATGTCGGGTGAATTATCATCCAGCAGATAAAAATCGAGATGACAATGATCAGGAACTGCTTGCTTAAGTAAACTGTTAAGGAACAATGTTGTCTTGCTGATGCGATTATAACAGCAGCATAAAGTAGCGATTTTTATTATTTTTTCAGGCACTTTTTATATTCTTTAAATTACAAATTAATAAATATTGATCATTAATGGGCCATTTCTTCCATAGCAGCAGCATCTTCTTCGGCAAGGCTTTCGTCATCATCACTAACCGGATTTGTATAATGGTATAGAAAAAAAAATGCCAGAATATTTTGCCATATCAATATAGGCTCTCCAAAACTTAATATCAGTATAATAAGTATGGCATAAATCATCAGCTCATTGCTGGCTATAAATTTCTTAAAAAGCATCGCATACCTGTACAACAGGAAAACTAAACCAATGAGACCGAATTTAGCGATGAAATCAATGATACCGTTGGAGATGTTCACATTACCCAATTGCACAACCGCCTCCTGATACATGTTCGATATTCCCCATATCAATTTTTCTCCAAATAACCGGTATATGTATATCAGACTGCCAAACCTGTTTAACGGCAACTGGCCTCCATGCTTCAAATAAAAGGTACCCAGTGTTTCCATGTGCTCCACGTCATGCAAATCCTGTTTGTAAAGCTCAATAATTTTACCAAACAGAAATGGCACCTTGACAGCAACTACTCCTATTATTGGTGCTGCGATCAGGAATATCCTGCTGAGCTTTCCGCCATTGGCCCGGTAATAAATTAAAAGATTAACCATCAACGCGATATAAGAGGTAGTAGATAATGTAGTGACGATAGCCACGATAAGCAGCAGCACTTTTTTATCGAAAACAAATTTATTGGAAAACAGGTACATCAACAGCGCCATATTTAACAGACAGCCAAATGCACCTGGCTCCCAGGCAAAACCCGAGTTTCTGATACTGTGGTTCCTGTCAAATGTAAAGATCAGGAAATTCGTATAATCGGGGTTTGATGTTCGCGGGGGAAGATGAATAAGACTTCCGATAAAAAACACCGCATCATTGTTAATTAACTGAATCGTATAAAAAAAGATAGATATCCCCGCGCCTATGATGGTAATTTTTACGATATAATTCAATGCTTCCTCTTTAAGTATTGCACAATACAAGAATGCCAGCAAAATATATTTAAAGAGAAAGATAATATCGCTCATTAAAAATGCGAAGGACACATTATTGAGGCAGAAATATCTCATGGAGACAAACCCTACGTAAATGAGACTGAACTTTAAAAACAACCTAATGTCCGACTTTTTAAATCGGTTATAAGTAATTCCTACCCAGATAAATAAGACATCAATTAATAAATAGTCAATCTCAAAGAAAGAAAAGAAACTTCCTTTTGCTGAAATTAACATAAACAAGAATGCCAGAAAATAATACATAATCAGTTAAGATAATTGACACGAACTTGAATCCTGGTCATTGCACTGCTTCTTATTCCCGAAGCACATAAACATTTTATAAATACCTTTTTTTTAATCATATGTTGCCGTCATTGCCCAATCCCAAAATCCTTTCCGGCAATCTTTCTTAAAAGATTGCCGGAAAGGGATTAAGCCATATTTTTACGCGAATAATAATTTTCGTATTTGTAACCCTCACCGTCCCTACCATTTTTCAAGCCATTGAAAATAACCTGGATGTTGGGTAAATTATTACTAACATAAAGCTTCCTGATAAAGGCAAGCATTGATTTAGGCGTGTAAGCGTGACGAACAACAAATAAAGTTGTATCAGCATATTGCGCTAAAATGTTTGCATCATTAATGGAATGCAATGGAGGGGTGTCTAATAAAACGTAATCATATTCTGCTCTTAAGTTAGCTATCAACTGGCTAAATTTAACCTGGTCAAGCAGCTCTGAAAAAGAATCGACAAATGCGCCGCTACTGATCACATGCAAATTTGGATAGGCAGCAATTTCCTGAGTTAACTGATCCTTCCCAATTACATTCATTAGGTAATCAGACAAACCTGCTGTTTTGCCCAGGTGGAACGCGTTGCTGATCTTAGGTTTATAAATGTCCATTTCCAGCAAGATGGTTTTTTTACCAGACCGGGCCAGCGATACGGCCAGATTGCTACTAACAAAACTTTTTCCTTCCTTGGTAATACTCGATGAGATCAAAACAACGTTTCCTTTTTCATGACCATTGCTCAGAATGTTCAATTGAGTGCGTAAATGCCTGAATTGTTCAATAAGTGAAAAGTTGATGTCATTGTTCTGCTTGTCTGTTACAATTTCATGATTAAGCTTGGTATAGCTCAATTCCGCCAGAACATTCAGTGAAGTAGCAACTTCAATTTCTTTGCGTTTGTTCACAGTATCCTTCGCCACACCTTTAGCATAAACAAATCCGGTAGGAACAATCAGTCCTAAAAGCAGGGCTACCGCGAAAGGGATATACCGTTTTGATTTTTTTTGAGGAAGTGCGTAGGCAACATCCAGCAAACGGGCACTTGACAACGAAGACGCATAACTTAGCGAGATCTGTTCACGTTTTTGCAATAAATACGTGTACAGGTTTTCTTTGATGGATTGCTGGCGTTTTAAACCAACAAGCTGACGTTCCTGTCCGGGAATATTGGATATGGAAGACTGTGATGTAGATTTGAAAGATTGTAACTCATGTTTTGTTGCCAATAATGATGCTTTAATATTTCGCAAACTTTCTTTTATACTCAGCTTGGTTGAAGCAATTTGCTTATTCAAAGGCTCAAAAGCCGGATTTTTTTCCGGAAGGGTTGCTAACAATTTAGTCTTTTCTAATTGCAAATCGGACAGTTTCTGTACCTGGGCGACAAGGGTTGGATCTGAAATACCGATGGTGGATGGCGTACCACGGTCGGCATTAGAATTCACGAAACTTTCCAGACCGTCAAGAACGCTTAACTGAATACTGACTTCATTTAATTTTGACTCGTTGGATTGTACATTTTGAAGATATACCTGTGATTGCGCATTAATATCAGTTAAACCTTTGCTACTGCGATAACCTTCAACCTTACCCTCAGCAGAGTTCAGTTCGCCCACTAATGAATCAAGTCGGTTATCAATAAAATCAATGGTGCTTTTGGTCATATTGTTTTTTTCCGTCAGCTCCGCCTGCTTGTAATAATAAATAAGATTATTCAGAAAGTCCTCTCCCCGTTTTGCGTTTTGATCACTGGTTGACAATTCAATTACCGAGGCCAGTTTATCAGGCATGGAAACATCTACCCCATTTTGGTAGCTCAATATGGTGGCCTCCCTATCGCCCAAAATAACATTTACTGATTTTCCGATATATTTATCGAGTTGTGCTGTTGGCGAAATGTTCCATACGCCCATCCGGTCAGTTATGGTATCCCTGAAACGATGACTGGTTACTTTTTTATTTTCATCGGTAATGGTATAAGCATCATGATTTAAGATTTTCACTATCATGAGCTGGCTTGGAATAACACTATCAGACTTATATAAATTAAATTCCACCGGAGTTGAATCATACAGGTCGGTTTTTAGTATGCCATCAACGAATTGATAACTAACCCATAACTGAAGATGGTCAACAACCGACTTGATCAAACTGCGGGATTTAAAAACCTCTATTTCATTTTCCACAATTTTAGGTGGGTTAACAAGATCCAGTTCCTGTAAAGCAGATTTATCATCCGTAGGCTTTTCTTTACTGTCGTCTTGCATTAACATGGTAGCCTTAATGTCAAACAAGGGCTTTTTTATTTTATAATATGCAGAGGCGGCCACAAGCCCAATAACCAAAAAAATCAGATAAAGAGGCCAGTAACTAAAATAGTGACGAATAAGGTATTTAAAATCGATGCTGTCGTCGTCACCACGGGCCTGACGGCTGTTTATTATATGCTGTGATTTATTAGTTGGCATAACGCTTAACGATTTTGGATTAATAATGCAGATACTACGATAGCAATGGCCGAAAGACCAGAAAGGAGCAAAGAAGTATTCCTATATCCTCTGTCCACGTTGGAATATTTGGACTTATCCGGTTCTACATATAAAATATCATTGTTCTGCAAATAGTAATAAGGTTGGTTAAATACTTCCTTTTTAGTTAAATCTATTGGAAAATACTGTCGTTTCCCATTCTGTTCTCTTATTAAAAAAACAGTTTTACGTTTGGCTGTAATATTCAGATCTCCTGCAAGACTCAAAGCTTCATAAATGTTGATATGTTCGTTTTGTACTGCGTAAGAGTCTGGTTTTAACACATCGCCCATAACAGAAATTTTAAAATTGAGTAAGCGAACGTTAACAATAGGCTTTTTCAGATACGGCAATAAATCATTGGTTAATTGCTGGGCTACCTGGTCTGTGGTCATACCGGCAACTTTCATACTACTTATTAACGGCAATTTGATTTCACCATTGGCATCTACCCGATAACCGTAGACCTGATTGTTGGCCGAAGCTTCATTACCACTATTCCCCTGACCGGAATTGAATACCATAGCCGCTTCAGGATTTAAGCTCGTTACGTGGATCCCTATCAGATCATTGGTTTGTATTTTTAAAGGGGCAAAGTTGTTAATCGCCTCTTCTGAATTTTTAACGTGATCCAAATCCTGGAAATAAGGCACATTTTTATAGGAACCGCAAGAGAAGCAAAAAAAGAGGGCAATAAACAGGAAAAATTTTGTAACACTTAATTTCATGGTTTCAAAGTAAAGTCAATATTTATCGGATTGGAATGATCAAAAGTTAGCTATAGCACAAGTTGCTTATGTATAAACCGTCCTATAGTTAAAAGCTGTTAATTTTTCACCCTTACCGAGTTGGCTATCGGTTTACAATAATTGAACCATTAGGCAAATTTGTAATTTTCATAAAAAAACAGCTTAAAGCAATCAGAAATTGCAGAATTTTCGCAAATTAAATGAGGAATTAATTGGACAACATGAGAATTGGGGAATATTTGGTACACAACAACTTTAATATTGTTGTAACTGGCATTAACCGGGAGATAAGCTATTTAACGTACAAGCCTTAAACTTAACAGGCCGGTAAATTATGACCTGCAGTTATTGGCTTTCGGTTACGTTTTCAGTTTAAGTAAATTATGGATTGTACCCGCGGGGTTTCATAAAAATACCGGTAACTGCTGCACGCAATTACCGGTTTAAAAGTTGCGGTTGCCCTAAGCAGGGCGACTGCGCTATTTCTATTTTGCGTTAGTTCAGCGTTACGTTATTCGTGTTCGCTTTAAAACTCATGCCCGCCAGTTCAACAAGGGCACCGCTAAATGAGTTGCTAACCAGGGTAATCCCGGTAAATTTATTGCCGTTTGCAGAGATGGCGCTGATTTTTATGCCTCCCGCCTTAATATTGTTCCCTACAACTTTATTGCCGGTAAAATTAATATTATTGATGGCAACAAGCAAGGCGATTTCACGCATAACCCCGCCGTTTGCACTGGTATTGTAGGTAATGGTATTATTGGTTTCCGTCACAATTTGTGCGGACGAGAGTTTAGTCGAATACACTACAATAGCATTTCTTGATTGCACATTAGGCTTACTATAGGTGATGTTGTTGCCAGTAACATTAACGTTGAAAGAAGAATTGCTATTGACGTTAATCGCTATATATTTGGAATTATTTATCCTGTTGCCGGTAATAGAGGCCATAGGTGTATAATCCCCTTCCACTGAAATTCCTTCCCAGCAATTATTAATGGTATTGTAACCTACTTTAGAAGATGCGGCCTTAGTATTTGCCGGTGTGCTGCCACGGAAATTTACAACGATACCCGGAATTAAGCTGGCTGCATCATTTATAAGATTGCTATCAATACGGCAATTATGATTCCCACCAATTTCCATATACATAAGCTTGGCATCGCTCAGGGTGTTCAGAACAGCCACTGTGTTGATTCCCACTAATGACATACCCATGCCGTCTGCGCTCTCTGTAGGGCTTTTCCCGGTACCCGAAACAACATTCCCTTTCAGCAGTGTGCCATCTACGTTACCCCAATCTTCAATCCCCATATGCCCTGCGTTAATAACAGTATTATTGATCACCTGGTTGCTTTTACAATAAACAGTAGAATTTCCGTGTGAGCTGAGGCCGTTTGAATGCGCGTTCTGAATAGTGTTACCAATGATGATATTGTAACTCGCACCCGCCTCCGCATACTCCATCCCTGCAGTATAAAGCTTATTATAACCAATAAAATTATTGGTACTGCCCGTACCTGATACCCAGAAACCCTCAATGCCCAAGGCCTTATAAGCCTGATTAAAGGTTATGGTATTATATTTAAAGGAATTTTTGGGGCTGTTGGATATATAAAAAACGGCATTGGCCCATGCGCCCGGTGTAAAGCTTTTTGTTGACGGCAGGAATTTTAAATTTACAATCGAGCTGCTGGCTACCGAATTTAAAGAGAAATACCTTCCGGATACCAGCAAAGTTCCACTCATGGATGGCCCGGCTTTGATAGTAGCACCGTTTGTTCCATAAATACTGACGCCGCTTCGCATAACAAGCGTTTTATTAATAATGTAGGTGCCTTTAGTAAGCACCAGAATGCTCCTGGCGTTAATCGCGTTTTGAATAGCTTGTGTATCATCATGAACCCCATCACCTAATGCGCCATAGGTTTTTACATTGACCGCATTTGTTGGCGGAATAGTGTCTTTTACAACGGTCACAGTCGCTGCTGTCGTTACCATTGCCGACCGAAGAGCCGAAGTATCAGACTCTTGGATTGGAGAAACATTGCTGGCTTCTTTCTTACAGGAAAGTAAGCCAACCAATAGCATCAATAGATAATAGTTTTTTTTCATAAGGGGGTGTTTAAATGTCTACAGTTTTGTCTGCCCGTGTTTCAAACGTGCAAAATATGTGAAATGTTACATTTTTCGCAAATTAATAATTTTATTACACTTTGAATGTTATTTTTTTAAAATACAATCCATAATATATACAAAATATATAATATTATTATCATTTCGTAAAAATACAGCCGATTTAATAAGTATCTTTTAAATAACAATTTTATTACAAACAGGCAACTGGCAGCATTTTTATTGTTTATTTTGGTTTCGAAACCTGAGCAGAACAATGGTGATATTTATACCCAAACCGGGCATTTATATCAACACGTGAAAAGTATTTTACTATTAATCATTTTACTTGCATTTGAGTTTAGTCCTGTTTAATCATGCAGAAACAGGTTATGAAGCATCAAAAGGCGCTTTAATGCACAATGAATCTTTTCGGGGCAAGTGTTGCACAATAATTGCATAGCCAGTGACCATTGGATATGGTTATATTAAATGCAAAATATTAAAGAGTTTAAAGTCAACAATTTTGACCTGTTACGTTTTTTTGCCGCTACTCAGGTGATCGTTGATCATTATTTTCAGCATTTAAACCTTCCGATCTCCCCAAGAGGCATCGATATATTATATCTATTCCCCGGAGTTCCTGTGTTTTTTGTGATCAGTGGATACCTGATATCTGCCTCTTACGAACGGAATACGCATTTCAGCGATTATCTGCGTAACAGGGCACTTCGCATTTATCCGGGTTTATGGGCCTGCGTTTTAGTAACTATCATTGTTATTTCATTAACCGGGATAAACTTTATTAACAGCAGTTCGGTATTGTGGTTACCCAGCCAGCTAACAGGATTTATTTATACTCCCGGCTTTTTGTCTGGTTATGGATTTGGATCTTACAACGGCAGTTTATGGTCGATCCCGATTGAGCTACAGTTTTACCTGCTTCTCCCGTTGCTTTACATTATACTTCCGCAAAAGAGATTGGATTATGGCTTTTATGGCCTTTTTATCTTGTTTTTTATAGTACATGTTTTGTTTTATTACATTAAACTTCCAAGCTCATTTTTACAAAAGGCAGCAGGATACACGTTCATACCCTACTTTTATCTTTTCTTAATTGGCGTTATCTTTCAGCGGCTGCGTATTTACAAGCTGCCGTTTATTTATAACAAGGCCCACTTTTGGGTCATTGGCTATGTTGCGTACAGTTTATTATTCCCCAATTTGATGGACAAGGCGATATTTACTTCCATTAAACATGTTATTTTAAGTTTTTGCGTGATTTCCATGGCTTATTCTTCTCCAGGCATAGCAAAGAAAGTGTTTAATAATAACGATATCTCTTATGGTATATATATTTATCATGGGCTTTTACTAACGGTTATCGTACAGCTGAAGTTGCAGGGATATATCAATGTGTTTACCCTGATCGGGATCACCTATTTTTTAGGGCTCTTATCGTGGATATTTATAGAAAAGCCGTTTATCAGGAGTAAAAAGCACACAATAAAAGCAAGGATTTAACTCAGTAACTTAATAAAGAAGAATTGAGCCATACTTGATACGATCAGCCATATGGCTGATCAAAATGGGATTAACCAGATTTTTTTTAAATGAAATCACAAAAAGCAGTTCATATTCTGCATAGTATAGAATTTTCAGGTGCGGAAATCATGTTGTACCATGCATCTGATATCTTTAAGAGGAACCAGATAGACATCACGCTTTTGGCGTGCGAATTACGCAAGGGACGGTTTGAAGAGCAAATGTTGGACAAGGGCTATACGGTTGATTCTGTAGGATCCAGTGGCAAAATTTCTTCCATATTGAAGTTTTTCAGTTATTTCAAAAATAAAAAGTTCGGTATTGTGCATATACATACCGAAGATCTGTACTTATGGAAGGTAATAGCATTAAGACTTACCGGCCACCGGAATATTGTGAGAACTTATCATAACAACTGGACCTTTAAAGGCTGGACAAGATTTAAGCGGATTTTGCACCGGAAAATGGCATCCCTTCTGGGCGTCAAAAATCACGCTATTGGTACTGCTGTCCAGGCCAATGAAAGAGATAGGTTTTATAACAAGACCTTTATCATCAATAACTGGATAAACCTCAATCCCGGTCTTTTGGCACAACGTGATGATATCCGCTTAACTAAACGCAGGGAATTAGGGATTCCGCAAGATGCATTTGTAATGATTTCGATTGGGGGATGTTCGGCTATAAAGAACCACAATTTCCTTATTGACCTTATAGCGCCCCTGCATAAAGCTGGTGTAAAAATAACTTATCTTCATGTAGGCACGGGTGCTGATGAGGCTGCAGAGCAAGTCAGAGCAACGGAGAACTTTCCGAATGCCAATATCATCTTTACCGGGAACAGAAAGGATATACCGGAATTGCTGATCGCCTCAGATATATATCTAATGCCCTCTTTGTTCGAAGGCCTTTCGATAGCGCTGCTGGAGGCTATGTATTACAATGGACTGGTTATTGTTAATGATGCGCCTGGGTTGAGCAATATGGTAGTGCATGAAGATAATGGATATGTTATTGATGTTGGCGATGTTACTGCCTACATCGCGCTTATAAAAAGATTGTGCAATAATGAAATCGATACCTTACCTATGAAAACCGCTGCAAGAAAATTTGTTGAGCAAAACTTCTCCATGGATAAAAACGCGGCAGAGCTCGTGGAATTCTATAACAG
>NZ_JBFUJG010000108.1:0-17457 GCF_056401495.1 Mucilaginibacter sp. P4_E8 | reverse complement strand
GGCCAATACTGCGCAGCAGGTTTACAACGCAGCTGTTCAACGTAAAAAATACCTGCACGGCGAAATGGCCAAAATAAGCCGACAGCTGTGGTCAAAATACTTCGGCCAAAAAACAATGCCAACTGATACACTTGGGCTGGTTAGTGCCATGATAGATACGCTTTCATCAAAACATGTAAAGCCTGATGAATTTCAATCAGCCATTGTACAGCTTATCCCCAAGCTTAACGCTTTTGTGAAAGCTAAGGACCTGGTTACGCTTGATCCTTCAAAACCGTTGGTTATACGTAAAGAACCTGGCTACATGGCCGGGGTTGCGGGTGCGTCTATGAGCGCTCCGGGTCCTTATGATAAAGGGGGTAACTCTTATTACAACGTGGGCAGCCTGGCTGGCTGGAGCCCTGAAAAGGCAGAGAGCTACCTGCGCGAATACAATCAATACATTATTCAAATATTGAGCATTCATGAGGCTGTTCCCGGACATTATGTGCAGGGTGTTTACGCCAACAAAGCGCCAAGTATCATCAAATCGGTATTTGGTAACGGGGCCATGAACGAAGGCTGGGCAGTATATGCTGAGGAAATGATGCTTGATAGTGGCTACGGCAACAAAGAGCCCGAAATGAGGTTGATGTGGTATAAATGGCACCTGCGCTCGGTTTGCAATACCATATTAGATTATAGCGTACACAGCGGCAACATGACCAAAGAGCAAGCTGTTAAAATGCTTACCGCCGAAGCTTTTCAGCAACAGGCCGAAGCTGAAGGTAAATGGAAAAGGGTAAGTGTTAGCAGTGTGCAGTTAACCAGTTATTATACTGGCTATAAAGAGATAGTTGACCTGCGCGATGCCTACAAAACCAAAATGGGCGACAAATACAAACTGAAGGAGTTTAACGAGAAGTTTTTAAGCTATGGCAGTGCGCCGGTTAAATTTATAAAAGAAGCCATGTTGGCTAAGCCGCCAGTGAGTAAGTAGTACACATGAGCATAGCGAAGAACCTGTAAGCGTGATGGGAGATTAATTAAATGCACCCTTGTGTAACTAATCTCTTACTTTCTGTCTCAAACATAGCATCTATTTTTAAATTTGAAGCATGAGTATCCGGGTACAATCATTAACAAAAATTTATGGCGGGCAAAAAGCGGTTGATGACATCAGCTTTAATGCCGGGCCCGGCGTTTTGGGATTTTTAGGGCCAAATGGTGCAGGTAAATCAACCACCATGAAAATACTTACCTGCTTTATTCCGCAAACCTCTGGTACGGCTTCGGTATGTGGGTTTGATGTAGTTACCCGGCCTTTGGATGTACGCCGTCACATAGGCTATCTGCCCGAAAGTAATCCCCTTTATTTAGATATGTATGTAAAGGAGTCGCTTGGCTTTATTGCAGGAATCCACAAGATACAAGAACCGGAAAAACGCATAGCCTGTATTATTGAGCAAACCGGGCTTGGTCCCGAACAGCATAAAAAAATAGCACAGTTATCCAAGGGTTACCGCCAAAGGGTAGGGCTGGCACAGGCCATTCTGCATGATCCAGATGTGCTGATCCTGGACGAACCAACCTCCGGTCTTGATCCAAACCAGTTGATCGGCATCCGCCAATTGATCCTTGATCTGGGTAAAACAAAAACCATCATCCTGTCAACCCATATTATGCAGGAAGTTGAGGCGGTGTGCAATAAAGTGATCATCATTAACAAAGGAAAAATTGTGGCCGATGATACCCTGCAAAACTTGCGGAGTGAGCATAATGACAGCACACTGGAACAGATATTTATATCGCTAACGAGTAGTAATTAATACTATTTCATTCTAATTAATAATGTTTTACTTTTGAGGAAAATTAAAACCTTATCAATTATGAAAAAAATTCTATTAGCTCTCCTGCTAACAGCGGGCTCTTTCTTTACCTGTTTAGCACAATCAAATCCCGGTAAATTTAGTATTGGACTTGAAGGCGGTTTACCAGTTGGCGACTACAGTGACCTGTACAAGTTTGGCATAGGCGGCTCGCTTAAGTACGATTTACCAGTTGCCCCCAATTTTTACGTTACATTTTCTGCCGGGTACAGTAATTTCCAAATTAAGGACGAAGCCAAAGAATTATTGCGTTTTTTTGGCAGCAACCAGTCGTCATCAGGTTTTGTTCCGTTAAAAATAGGTGGTAAATACTATTTTAATAAAGGTTTTTTTGGTGAAGCACAAGTTGGCGCCGCTATAGCTACTGCAAGTGGTGGCGGTACTGCATTTGCCTACTCCCCAGGTATTGGCTATACTTTTGATGGTGGCTTTGAAGCCGGTGTGCGTTATGAAGCCTGGTCAAAAAGTGGCAGCACTTTTGGGCAATTTGGATTGCGTTTAGCTTATTGTTTCAGATAAATATAATACGCTATATCTTATTGTTTATAATATTTATTGCAGAATTAGTAACGTTTTGTGATAATAACTGTCAATATACCTAAACCACAGTGAAACAATAACCTTGTTATACTGTATTATAAACATTACAAAAACCTTAAATTATGAAAAAAATTCTATTGGCCTTATTAATCTTAGGCGGCACAGCATTTGCAACTTTCGCACAGTCTAAGGACGGCGGCAAATTTAGTATCGGTTTTGAAGCCGGTTTACCTGTGGGCGATGCACACAATGTTTATAGTTCTGTATTTGGTGGGTCACTTAAATACGAACTTCCAATTGCAGAAAGTACTTTCTTTACACTTTCTGCCGGTTACAATTCATTCCAGGTTAAAAGTGAATTAAAAGATTTGGGATTTGAAAAATCAGATGGGGCTATTCCTTTAAAAGCGGGTATCAAGTATTACTTTGATCGAGGTTTTTTTGCTGAAGGTCAGTTAGGTGCTGCATTTTCTACTCAAAGCGGCGGCGGTACTGCATTTGTTTATGCTCCTGGTATAGGTTATACCTTTGATGGTGGCTTTGAAGCCGGCGTTCGTTATGAAGGTTGGTCGCATAATGGAACTATCAGTCAGGTTGGTTTGCGTTTGGCTTACCGTTTTTAACGAGCGGATCATAAGGAAAGCCCGGAGGTATTAACTCCGGGCTTTTTCGTTTACCAACCGCTTTGCTTTAGCACAATAATATTGTAATTTCGGCGCTCAACTCCAGATTAAAAAAGTGCTTAGCATCCTTAAAAAAGAAATCACATCATACCTTAGTTCGCTGGTAGCTTACGTTACCATTGGCGTGTTTTTATTGGTGCTGGGCCTGTTTTTGTGGGTGTTTCCAGATTCAAGCATTTTAGATTATGGCTATGCCGGCCTGGAAAGCCTGTTCAGTACGGCGCCTTACCTGTTCATGTTCCTGATACCGGCCATCACCATGCGCTCACTGGCCGAGGAACGTAAGGAAGGTACCTTTGAATTACTTTTTACACGCCCTCTTACCGACTGGCAAATCATACTTGGAAAATACTTTGCCGCTGTACTGCTGATACTTTTTGCCCTGATGCCTACGCTGGTTTACTATTTTTCGGTAAGTACATTGGGTACACCACAAGGCAATATTGATACCGGGGCGGTTATAGGCTCATACATCGGTTTATTTTTATTGGGCGCAGCATTTGCTGCTATTGGCCTGTTCGCATCTTCGGTAACCAAAAACCAGATCATTGCCTTTACCATCGCGGTGTTTTTGTGTTTCTTTTTTTACAGTGGGTTTGATTCATTAAGCCAGCTATTATCCTTGCAGGATCTGGGTCTGCAAAACCTGGGCACCACTGAGCATTATCAATCTGTAAGCCGTGGGGTACTGGATACCCGCGACCTGGCTTATTTTATAATTGTTACCGGTATATATATATGGTTTACGTTGTTTGTTATCATCCGTCAGCGTAAAAAGAAGCTGCTTACAACTACGATGCTGGGATACACAGGCATTTTGTTGATCATTGCGTTTATCTCCAATATTGCTTTTACTCGTTTTGATTTTACTACCGAAAAGCGTTATACCATATCACCCATCAGCAAACAGATCATGGATAGCTTGCTGCAGCCGGTAAAGGTTACGGTTTATTTGCAGGGCAATAATTTCCCGGCAGGATTTAAACGCTTGCAGGGTGCTACACGCGATATGCTGAGCGATCTGCAGGCTTACAGCCACCGTAAATTACAATTTGAATTTGTTGACCCTTTGAAAGGGCAAAGCCAGGAACAGCAGAATAGTACTTTACAAAACTTGTCAGATAAAGGATTGACACCTCAAACATGGAGTTTCAAAACAGATGATGGTGTAGTTCAAAAGGTATTGGTTTCATCGGCATTGGTTGTTTCGGGCGGGAAAGAAATTGCTGTAAATTTATTACAGCGTCGTATAGGCCTTTCTGATGATGAGTCTATAAACAACTCTATTCAAAATCTGGAATACGCTTTTTCATCTGCCATAAAAAAAGCTATCAGTGGCGGGAAGCCCATTATAGGATTTACGGAAGGGCATAATGAACTCACTGATTTGCAATTGCATTATGCGATGAAAGATTTAGCGGATGGGTACGAGGTTGGCAGGGTTGATTTGGCAACTATTCCGTTTAAAGGGCTGATGCAGTTAAAGCTGCTGGTGATCCCTAAACCTGATAAGAAATTCACCGAGCTGGAAAAATTTAAGCTCGATCAGTACATTATGCGTGGGGRCCGTGTACTGTGGGCCATTGACCAGGTAAACGCCGAATTGGATAGTTTGCGCGGCCATGGTGGCGAGCAGCTGGCCTTCGCCAAACAGCTGAACCTTGATGATCAGTTGTTTCGCTATGGGGTACGTATCAATTATGATCTGATTGCCGATATGAATTGTTCGCAAATACCGGTAAGTACCGGTAGTGTAGGCGGGCAGGCACAAATACAAATGCTGCCCTGGCTGTTTTACCCGGTTTTTATCCCCATGTCCAAACACCCGGTGGTGAAAAACCTGGATGGTATCAGCAGTGAGTTTGCCAGTACCATCGATCTGCTGGAAACAAAAAATATTAAAAAAACGGTGCTGCTTACTTCATCGCCATATAATAAAAAGATGAGCGCCCCACATGTACTGTCGTTACAGGCGCTGGAGCAGGAGCCAAACCCTAAAGAATTTCAAAGCCTACCCAAAACCGTTGGCGTATTACTGGAAGGTGAATTTATATCCAACTGGCGCAACAGGCCGCTGCCCGAAGGACTTAATGAGCAGGTTGCCATACAGCCCGGAAGCAAACCCACCAAAATGATTGTGATCAGTGACGGTGATATCCTGAAAAACCAGGTAGGTACCGATGGTTCGCCTTACCCGCTGGGTTATGACCATTATACACAGCAAACCTATGGCAATAAAAACCTGTTGCTTAACATTGCTGATTATATGACCGACGATTCGGGCTTGATAGCTCTGCGAACCAAGGAGGTAAAGATGCGCCTGCTTAACCGGGCCCGCATACGCAACGAGAAAATGTACTGGCAGTTCGTGAACACCGCCGGACCGTTGATTTTAGTGTTAATATGTGCTATTTTTCAACATTATATTCGTAAGCGGAAGTATGCCCATTAAATTTTTATATTTTTGGTAACCATTAGCCTCACCCTGCCCTCTCCAGAGGAGAGGGTTCAAAAAAGGAAGAGTTAAAGTCCTCTCCTTTGGAGAGGATTTAGGTGAGGCTTAATTTTATATTTTTGATTGATTAAATAGACCCATATGAGATTTATTGTTTCTACATCAACATTACTCAAACAACTGCAAGCAGTAAGCGGCGCTTTAAGTAACAGTACCGTGTTGCCTATACTGGAAAACTTTTTGTTCGAGATAAAGGATGGAAACTTAACCATTTCTGCAACCGATCTGCAAACCAGCATGACTACCTCCTTGCCAGTTGAAGCTAAGGAGAACGGCCGTATTGCCATACCATCGCGTATTTTATTAGAGACACTAAAATCGTTACCGGAACAACCAGTAGCTTTTTCTGTAGATGATAACACGTTTGCTATTGAAATTAACGCAGGCGACGGAAAGTACAAGCTGAGCGGCGAGAATGGCGAAGATTTCCCCAAAATACCGGTAGTTGAGAACGCATCGTCAGTAAATTTGCCGGCCTCGGTTTTGGCCGAAGCTATAAACAAAACTATTTTTGCGGTGAGTAATGATGAACTGCGCCCGGCCATGACTGGTGTTTATTGCCAGTTAAGTACACAGCACCTTACTTTTGTAGCCACCGATGCCCATAAGCTGGTACGTTATCGCCGTAAGGATGCAAAAGCTGCAAGTACAACATCGTTTATATTACCTAAAAAAGCGTTAACGCTGCTTAAATCATCATTACCAACTGATGATGTGAATGTATCTGTAGAGTATAACTCAACCAGCGCGTTTTTTAAATTTGGCAACATTAACCTGGTTTGCCGTTTAATTGATGAGCGTTACCCTGATTACGAAGCCGTAATACCACAAACCAATCCAAATAAATTAAGTATTGACAGGCTTACCTTCCTGGGGTCGTTAAATCGTGTGGCTATTTATGCCAACAAAACCACGCACCAGGTAAGGCTTAAAATTAATGGCAGTGAGCTCAATATATCGTCAGAAGATATTGATTTTGCAAACGAAGCGCATGAGCGTTTAAGCTGTCAGTATGAAGGCGAAGACATGGAAATTGGCTTTAATGCACGTTTTTTAATAGAAATGTTGAAGAATTTAAGTTGCGAAGAGGTATCTTTGGAAATGTCGACACCTAACCGTGCCGGATTATTGCTGCCACAGGGCGGCGATGAGAACGAAGATGTGCTGATGCTGGTTATGCCGGTTATGCTCAATAGTTATGCTTAAGTGTAAACTTAAATTATAAATCCAAAATCGAGTCCGGGCTTTAAAAACCGGACTTTTTTGTTCGCCGGGATAACAAAAATTACAGTAAGCAGTTATATAGCTTATAATTATATATGAATATCAGGGTTAAAGCTTTGTTTATTGTTGCAGCTGTTGCATACATCATATCGTCATGTAAAAAAAATGACGATAAACCTCAGGTTACAAATACTACCAATCTTAATGTAGTTAATGCGTCATTAAACACCATTAACTACTATATTAATGGTACCAGGATCAATAATACAACAAGCTACTACCCCGGCGGGACACTCGGTTACGTACCTGTAATTGCAGGGACTCAAAATTATCAGGTTAAAATTGCTGGCAATACAAACCCGCTTTTTACCAAGCCGTTAACGCTTGATTCTGGTAAGTATTATTCGTTATATGTGGCTGGTCAAACTGCTGATGATGCCTTTTTAACCCACGACGTGCTGCAGACCGATACTAATGACAATGCATTAGTTAGGTTTGTAAATGCTTCGCCTGATTCTGGCCCTTTGGTTGTAGCGTTTGAAGGAACAAGCGCGACAAATACTATTTTGGATACTATTAAATTTAATAATGTGACTTATAAAACATCAACCGATTTTATAAGAATAAAAGGAGGATTTATACATAATGTTAGTGTTTACCAGGCATCATCGCCCTTAAACCCTAAACGCGACACTACCATAACGCTTAACGCCGGACAAATTTATACCTTATTTACTTATGGCTCAGTTAAGACAGCAGGCAACCAGGGACTAAACACCCACTTAATAATTAATCAATAAAAATATATAATGGCTACTCAAAATAAAAGCAGCTTACTGGTTTCATTATTTTTGGTCACTGCGGGTATTTTACTGTTTCCGTTCATATCATCATGCGGTAAAGGTGCAAATGCCAATTCATCGGGGCTAAATACGCAATTGCAGATCGTTAATTTAAGTCCGGATGCGGGGCCATTAAATTTATACCTGAACTTTATTAAGGAGAGCACCGCTACTTATACTTATCCTACCAATTCCGGTTATTTTTTTCTGTCAACACTGCAGCCACCAATACAATTCCGTACAGCCGTAACGTCTCCGGTAAACGTACTTACCATTGATAGCACATTAAAAGCCAATGCTAAATATACCCTGTTTATTACCGGCTACAAGGGTGATAAAGAAGGCTCTATAAAAAACTCTATTTTATCGCTTGATACTGCAACCCTGCCAACATTGGGGCGAGGGAAGATAAGATTTGCCCATACCTCGCCATCATCACCAAACCTTGATCTGTGGGCTAATGATACCCAGGCGTTTAATAATTTACCTTTTGATTCAATATCTACATACATTGAGTTGCCCGTAGGGAATTATAACTTCACTATAAACGCACATAATATTCCCACAGTAGTTCAAACCACTATTCCAAATGTAACCATACAGGATGGCTGGGCTTATACTATTTATACGCAAGGCATTGTGGGCCGTACAGATTCGGTTGCGTTTGGCGCGGCTGTACTGTCAAATAATTTACTTCTTAAGACCACTCAGTAGCAGCTATTCTTTTTATATTCCTATTTTAGCCAAAATTTTAAGAACCGTGGAAGTAATTAAAACCATTATCGACTTTATACTACATATTGATGTTCATTTGAGCCAGATAACGCGAGATTACCAGGGCTGGACATACCTCATCCTGTTTGCCATAATTTTTGCTGAAACCGGTTTTGTTGTTACCCCATTTTTACCCGGCGACTCCTTATTATTTGCAGCAGGGGCTCTGATAGCAACCGGTCAAACCGGCTTAGATATTACCTTAATTGCTATATTACTGGTAGTAGCGGCCTTTACGGGTAATACGATTAACTATTTGCTGGGTAATTATTTAGGGCCCAAAGTTTTTAAGGAAAATAACAAGATATTAAAGTTAGAATACTACCTGAATACCAAAGCGTTTTTTGATAAGCATGGCGGTAAAGCGGTTATATTCAGCCGTTTTTTACCTATTATCAGAACCATAGCGCCCTTTGTGGCAGGAGTTGGCCGTATGCCATTTTTACGTTACAGTTTATACAATATTGTGGGGGGTATAGCCTGGGTACTTAGTTTTTTGTTCATCGGGTTCTTTTTTGGGAACATCCCGGTTATAAAACAAAACTTTACCCTGGTAGTAATGGCCATTATATTGATTTCTGTAGTTCCGCCAATTTATGCTGCTATAAAAAGCAAGACCAATAAAAAAGCTGAGGTTAAATAATCACAAATAAGCCACTTGTTTTTACCCCGGGACATTATTTAGTTACCAGGTAAGTGCATTTTCCGGTTTTGTATAAAGCCTCTTCACGTTGCAGGTTTTTCCTTTGATCGGGATTCATAGGTTGTTTTATCAATTTATCAAGATCGGGTTGCCCGGCATCAACCCAGGCCGAATACCAGAAACTCCCAACCGAAAGTATGGATGCCCGCATTTGCCGCTCAACCATTCCCTTCAGCATTTTTTGATAGGCCTGGCTATAAGCAACCGAATAATCATTGATCTCCTTTTTGCCATGCAGTACAAGGCCGTATTTTTTATCGGCCGGGAAAGTTTTACTGAGCATGCGCTCAAAACGTAATACTGTATCGATACTTTTAAACGAAACCCTGCAAATTTTAAAAGCCTCGGCCAGCGGATTTTCAATATAGCGGGCCTTGCCTACAAAATAATTATAACGGTTGCCAAACAGTTCGGGTAGGCGGCTTTCCCATAGTGCATGTATACCGGTTTGACCTGTGAGTTGCCCATTATAGTTTTCGGTAAGGTGCAATGGTACGTGCGCGTCGGCAATATAATGGCCCAGGTTGGCCGATGTAGTGAGTATGGCCGTAGTATCATGTGCTTTAAAGGCACGTACAAGTTTGTAATACTGGTATTGAATGGTCCACGGAACGGTACCATATTTATCCAGTGTATCGGCCGAATATTTAGCAGCAGCATTCGCCCATTTCTGGGGCATCGCGGCAAATGGTTTTTTACCATAATGGTCGGCATCAAAAAAATGCCTTGGGGCCTCCAATGAATCCACGTAACGTCGTTTATCAGCACTAACGGCGTGCTGGGTTATAAATTCGATATTGTTCTTATAAAAGCCAGCCATAGCTTTAGGCAATGTAAAAACTGCCAGTCGGTTTATGCGGTAATGCGCAAAGAAACCCCATGATGAGCAAAGCAGGAGCAGGCAAATGCACGATATACTTAATATGATGCGGCGCTTCATGAGGGCTTTAAGTTTGGATTGATAAGTTTTGGGTTTTTTATTGCCGGCATGTTTTGCTATCTATTGAAATTATAGGGTATACTTATCTCTGAGTTGTATGCTTATCCTGTTGGCTTCGTTAATAATGCTGTCCGGAAAACCAAGCCCTTGTAAAACGGCTATACCGTTCCGGGTTTTAAGCAGACCCTCCTTAATTTTATAATCAAATACCAGGCGGTTATCTCCAATAAGTTCTTCAAAGGAAAAAACCTTATAATCTTCGCCCAGCAGCTCGGCCAGTTCCAGATCGTGGGTTGATACCAGAACAAAGCTTTTATTTTCAATAAAGTAGGAGAGCACCGCCTTGGCTGCAGCAATTCTTTCAATAGTGTTAGTACCCCTAAAAATTTCATCAATAATAACCAGGCTGCTAATGGGTTTACTTGCGGTGGCCGCGGCAATAATGTTTTTTACCGATAATGCCTCGGCCTGGAAATAGCTTTTGTGGCTGTCCATATCATCACTCATGTTAATGCTGGTAAATATTTTTAGCGGTGGCGCACTATAAGCACTTGCAAAACTGGTATTAATGGTTTGCGATAGCAGGGCATTTACAGCAATGGCCCTGATGAATGTTGTTTTGCCCGACATGTTTGACCCGGTGATTAGTACGCCTTGCCTGCTATCAATACTGATGGAGTTAGCTACGCAGTTTTCAATAAGCGGATGATACAGCTCCTTTACCATAATGCTCTCGCTGCCGGTTAAAAACTTAGGTTTGCAATAATGCACAGCGCCTGCCCTTACCGACTGTATGGAAATAGCCATATCAACCCGGGCCACTGCTTCATAAAGTAATTTAATATGATCAAGGTATTTATTAACGCGGCTTATCGAAAACAAAAATACCAGTGGTTCAATCAGCAAAAACATTTTTAGCCATTCGGTTATCAGGTAAGCCATATCCGTAGGATCAACAGCTGCTTTATTTTGTAGGTTGATAAAGTTTAGCGATTTTTTTAGCCTGGCTAAATTGATCAGGCTCTTGCTAATCTGCTCATCGTTTTCAAACAGGTGGTTATCTGCAAGCCATTTACCCACATTGTTTAAAATTAAAAGCTGTGGTAGCGAGTGAGTATAGCTTAACATTTTAGTTTTATTGCTATAATGGATAATTACGTTGGCAATAATCAATATGAAAGCAGCTATTAATGCAAACTGATTAGGAACCATAAACAAGCTCGCTATAAACAATATAGTTAAAGGCGGCGCTACGCGGATGTACAATTTCACCAGCGGGCTAAAAAAGGATTCCTGCGTTTTGCTGAATAGCTGGGGCAGGTAATAGGCATCGCTGTTACCTAATTCAGATAGTTTTAGTTCGGTGAGTTCTCTTAGCGTTTGGTTGCTATTGATATGCGCTATCTGTTGTTCAAGAATATTGAAATGGTTTTCAGAGATCTCTGGCGAGTGCAATTTTTTATACAGGTATTGCTGGCCGGGTTTGGAGTTGGTACGGTCTATATAGCCAAATACGCCATCCACATCAAGGTCGGTGGCTGTATTGGCTTTTATATCACTCCCGTTTTCGTAAGCGGTTAAATAGGCACCTATCAGTTTAAAGTTTCGGTAAACATCTTTGGGCTTGCCCCACTGCTCTTTTATTTCGATAAGTTTTTTATTTTTTAAATGGCGGCTTTTTACAAAGCCGGTTATTAATAATAGGATAGCAATAATTAATAAGCCTAATAACCAATAAAACATATTTAAAAGTAGTATTAAAATCAATAAGCCGTGAAACAGGAATTAATTTTTTACTTTCAGGCCTTAAACAAATTGTTATGCAGGCTCCCAAAGCGCTATTATTTGATCTGGACGGTACTTTAATAGATTCTGAATTTTTTCATTTTGAATGCTGGAACGAGATTTTGGAAGAGTTTGACGCTAAACTAACCTATGAAGACTGGCTTAATAATTATGCAGGAGTGCCGATGCCGGCCAATGCAGGTCGTCTGATTGAAAAATTTGGTATTGTTACCCCGCTGCCAGAGCTAATTAAAAAAAGAGAAAAGCTAACACTTGAGCGCCTAAAAACCAAAGATGTTAACCTGATGCCTTATGTTGCCGATGTGCTGGAGTATTTTCAACAGAAAAATTTAACGCTTGCCCTGGTAACATCAAGCCCGCGGCAGGACGTGGAGGCGGTTTTTGAAAGAAATGGCTTAGGCAAATATTTTAAGCTGATCATAACCAGAACCGAGGTAGCCAAAAGTAAACCTGATCCTGAAAGCTATAATGTTTGTGTTGAAAAACTGGGCTTAAAAAAAGAGGAGTGTTTAGTTTTTGAGGATACTATAAACGGCATTAGATCGGCTAAGGCTGCGGGGCTAACCTGTTTTGCTATTCAAAACAATACAGATGAGCATCACAAACTAACCATAGCCGATAAACTGTTCCTGGATTTTAATGAGGTAAAAGATTACCTGGTTCAAAGTGGTTTGATAGTATAACGGTATTGACGGTAACCGCCTCATTTTAAATTTAAAAAACCACTTGCATATTTAAATTTATCAACCTATATTTGCAGTCCTTAAAATAAATAGAAAAAAGAATAACAAAGCTATACAATGGCAAATCATAAATCGTCTTTAAAAAGAATCAGGTCAAACGCTGCGAAGCGTTTACGTAACAGGTACCAGGCTAAAACAACCAGGAACGCTATTAAAAAATTAAGAGGCACAACCACTAAAGCTGATGCAAGTGCACTGTTAGTTAAAGTGATCTCTAWGTTAGACCGTTTGGCTAAAAAGAATGTTATTCACAAAAACAAAGCTTCAAACAATAAATCGAAGCTTACAAAATTTGTAAACGGCTTAAGCTAATTTATAGCTTCAAAATATTAAAAGGGGATTGTGCCATGGCATGATCCCTTTTTTTGTTTGCCCGTTTTTGCATACTTTAATGCCGTGGAAAACTACAAAGACAATATCAGTATAAAATCATGGGCCGAAGAAGATCGCCCGCGCGAGAAACTGAGCAGCCAGGGCCGCCGGGCATTAACAGATGCCGAACTGATGGCGATCCTCATTGGCTCGGGTAGCCGCAATGAAACCGCCGTTGAACTGAGCAAACGCATTCTGCATCATTATGAAAATGATCTGAACAAGCTGGGCAAAGCTTCCATAAGTGAACTTTCAAAATTTAAGGGGATAGGAGAGGCTAAGGCTATATCCATCATAGCCGCGCTTGAAATAGGTCGGCGCCGTAACGACACCGAAACTAAGGCCATAGAGTACATTACTGCCAGTCGCGATGCTTACAATATTATGCGCCGCCACCTGATAGATCTGAATCACGAGGAATTTTGGATCATACTGGTGGGGCGCTCACAAAAGGTATTGGCTAAAGAACTGGTGAGTAAAGGCGGACTATCAGCTACGGTAGCCGATCCTAAAATCATTTTTTATATAGCCCTGCAACAACAGGCCAGCGGCATCATACTGGTACATAACCACCCCTCGGGCAATTTAAAGCCCAGTCATCAGGATATTGATCTTACCAAAAAAATAAGCGCCGCCGGCCGTATGCTGGAGATCAATGTGCTTGACCATCTCATTATTACCGATAATGGATATTATAGCTTTGGGGATGAGGGAATCATTTGAAAAATGAATGATTTTACATTGGCATATTGCATTTCAATATAATAATATTTTATTATATTTAGCTCACCTATTCACTTAGCCCTGTTATGTGTCAGGTTCAATAAAGGCCTTTCAGAAAACTAATGAAATCAACTGTTTGTGTGCTGTTATCAGCATTTTTGATTCTGCTTGGATGTGCTAAAACAAATGACCAGGAAAGCGGACCACAGATTGTTGCCTGGGGCGATAGTTTAACCCTGGGACTTGGCAGTACCGGCGGTGATACCTATCCGGCAATCCTGCAACAGTTATCGTCAATAAAAATACTTAATGAAGGGGTACGTGGCGAAACCAGTACGAGGATATGTGATCGTATGGTGCACACCCCTAAACTTTATAAAGATCCGGTTATTATATGGGCCGGAAGGAACAATTTTATTAACCCTGCGCAGGTAAAAAATGATATTGATACCATGGTTAGCAAATTGGGGCATAACTATTATTTAGTACTGGGGGTTTTAAATGCAGATAGGGCAAACGAACGTAAAGGGCGCCCCTATTATAACATTATAAAAAAGCTAAATAACGATTTGGCGGTTACGTACGGGGATCACTTTATAGATGTACGAACTTACCTGATATCGGAGTACAACCCTAATGACAGTGTGGATCTGAGGAATTTTAATGATGATATACCCCCTCATAGCTTACGGTTTGACGATCTTCACTTAAACAGCCTTGGCTATAGCCGGATGGCCCGGAAAATATATGAGAAGATAGAGGTGCTTAAAGCAGGCTTGTAAGCAATCAATACCTTTTTCCTTTCAGCTTTAACCTTTCAGCCTAAATCGTATCTTTGCCGATTATTATTTCTGAATAATGAAGATATCGTATAACTGGCTTAAAGAATTTATTGATACAGATAAAACTCCCCAGGAAATTTCAATTATCTTAACCGGTACCGGTTTGGAGGTAGAGAGCCTGGAAAAAGTACAATCCATCCCCGGCGGATTAGAAGGCCTGGTAATAGGTTTTGTAAAAGAGTGCGTTCAACACCCCAATGCCGATAGGCTGCGTATCACCAAAGTTGATGTAGGTGGCCCTGAAGGCCTTCAAATTGTTTGCGGCGCTGCTAATGTAGCTGCCGGGCAAAAGGTGGTTGTAGCCACTGTAGGCACTACTGTGTACCCAACAGCCGGCGAGCCATTCAAGATCAATAAATCAAAAATACGTGGTGAAGTATCTGAAGGGATGATTTGCGCCGAGGATGAGATAGGCCTGGGAACTGATCATGCCGGTATCATGGAGCTTGATGCTGATGCCGTAGTAGGCTCATTAGCTAAAGATTACTTTAAGCTGAATGACGATTACATGTACGAAATTGGTTTAACCCCCAACCGCGCCGATGCTGCATCGCATTTAGGTACCGCCCGTGATGTTGCCGCATTTTTAAAAATAGCGATCACCAAACCAGATGTAAGCGCGTTTAAGGTTGACAATAACAACCGGCCTATTGAGGTTGTGGTTGAAAATGAACAGGCAGCGCTGCGTTTTTCGGGCGTAACCATCAGCGGAGTTGAGGTTAAGGAATCACCGCAATGGCTAAAGGAAAGATTGGCCGTGATTGGTATCCGCTCAATCAATAACATTGTGGATGTTACCAACTACGTGCTGCATGAACTGGGACAGCCACTGCATGCTTTTGATGCCGACGAAATAAAAGGTAATAAAATACTGGCTAAAAATTATCCAGAGGGAACAATTTTTAAAACTCTTGACGATGTAGAGCGCAAACTATCTGAACACGACCTGATGATAGGTAATGCCGAGGAGCCTATGAGCATTGCCGGTGTTTTTGGCGGTATTCATTCAGGGATTAAAGCATCAACCAATACCATTTTTATTGAAAGCGCCTATTTTAACCCGGTGTCTATCCGTAAAACAGCAAAAAGGCATGGTTTAAAAACCGATGCATCGTTCAGGTTTGAGCGCGGTACAGATCCGGATATGACCGTATTTGCTTTAAAACGTGCCGCTTTGCTGATGCAGCAGGTTGCCGGTGGCGACGTATCGTCAGAAATAGTTGACCTTTATCCTGCACCAGTTGCTCCGTTTGCTTTTGATGTAACTTATAAAAACATCGACAGGCTGATAGGCAAGGCTATCCCTCATGCAGAAATTAAAGTTATCATTGAGGCTTTGGATATTAAAGTAGTTAACGAGACCGAAGATGGCCTTTCATTGCAGGTGCCACCTTATCGTGTTGATGTAACCCGCGAGGTAGATATTGTTGAGGAGATATTGCGTATTTACGGCTACAACAATATTGAGATACCTACCCAGATCAGGGCATCATTAAACAATTCGCAAAGGCCTGAGAAGGATACGGTGCAGAACCAGTTATCAGACCTGCTTACCGCCAATGGTTTTAATGAGATCCTATCCAATTCGTTAACAAAATCAGTTTATTCAGATAATCTGGAAACAGCTGTGAAGATCCTGAACCCATTAAGCAGCGATCTGGATGTAATGCGCCAAACCATGCTCTATTCAGGACTGGAGGCTATTGCCTATAACCAGAACCGCCGCGCAGCCGATCTGAAATTTTATGAGTTTGGTAAAGTTTACAGTGTAAAGGATGATAAATACAGCGAGGTACAGCGCTTTTCTATATTCATTACCGGTGCCAACGCGGCCGAGCAATGGAACCAAAAGCCCAAGCCCGTATCGTTTTATAACCTGAAAGCTATTGTTGATGGTATTTTGCAGCGATTGAATATAACCGACTATGTAGTGGATGATGCTACCTGCAAAAAAATGGCTTTCGGACTGCAATACATGCTGCATGGTAAACAACTGGTTAAGTTTGGCTCCGTAGCTGCCATTGCTTTGAAAAAAGCGGATATGGATAAAGAGGTATTTTATGCCGATTTTAATTTTGACCTGGTATTATCGGCAGTGCGCAAAAATAAGATTGTTTATGAGGAGGTATCCAAGTTTCCGGCAGTAAGGCGCGATCTTTCCATGCTGATAGATAAAAGCGTTTCATTTGGTCAGTTAAAACAGATTGCTCAAAAAACGGAGCGTAAGCTATTGAAAGAGGTTAGTGTATTTGATGTTTATGAAGGCGACAAACTGCCGGCCGGAAAAAAATCATACGCGCTGAGTTTTGTCATACAGGATATTGAAAAAACCCTTACCGATAAGACCATTGATGCCATTATGCAAAAATTAATTTATAACTTAGGTAAAGAGGCCGGAGCCGAAATCAGGAAATAATTTTTGATTTTGGAGTTCGGAGTTTCGATTTGGGATTTATTTTTAATTTAGAGTTTAGATTTAGAAATTAGAGTTTAGAAAAACATGCCTTCTGTAGCAGAACAATTAAATAAAATTGTAGACAAGACCGAGCGATTAATTGAGCTCTGTGCTGCTTTACAGGAGGAGAATGACCTGTTAAAACTGGAAAGCGAAGCCTTAACTGTTGCCCTTGACGCAAGTAAAGGGAAGACAAAAGAGCTGGAAGAAAAGCTTCGTGTATTGAAGCTTGCAAAATCATTTTCAGAAACAAATGAGAAAAGTCTTGACATAAAGCAAAAAATTAACGACTTTGTGCAAGAAATAGATAAGTGTATTGTATTATTGAAAAAATAGTACAAAAAGTGAAAAGCTCAATGGGAGAAATCTCAATAAAAATAAATATTGCTGACAGGGTTTATCCGTTAAAGGTAAACATGGAGGAGGA
>NZ_JBFUJG010000107.1:0-17741 GCF_056401495.1 Mucilaginibacter sp. P4_E8 | reverse complement strand
CATTTTAGATAGCTTATTGCTTAAGCAGTGGCTATCTTTTTTTAATAATTATATTTAGCCTATAAAATACATCATGAGAAAATTAATATTGCTTTTAATAACATTAAGCAGTTGTACTTACGCTTTTGCGCAATCACCGGTCATTATTCAAAAAGACGCGCAAATTGAGAAAATGGTAAGTGAGGTATCTGCCGATTCATTACACGCTAATATTATTAAACTGGTAAGCTTTGGCACACGCAATACATTAAGCGCTACTACTAACCCAAAAAGAGGGATTGGTGCAGCCCGTAATTGGATCCTGAGCAGATTTAACGCTTTCGCAAAATCATCAGGCGGCAGGTTAACTGCCAAGCTGGATACCAATAACTATCACCCCGATGGTAAAAGAATTGATGTGCCGGTTGTATTAACCAATGTAGTGGCTACCCTGAAAGGTACAGATCCGAACGATCATCGCATATTTGTAATAAGCGGTCACATGGATAATATGCGCACCAACGTGATGGACAGGGAGGGCGACTCGCCTGGCGCTAATGACGATGGCAGCGGATCAGCAGCTGTTTTAGAATGCGCAAGGATCATGAGTAAGCAAACATTCCCGGCCACTATTATATTTGTTACCGTTTGCGGCGAAGAACAAGGCTTGCTGGGTTCTGGCTTTATGGCTGCAAATGCCAAAAAGAACAACTGGGATATTGAGGCCGTTTTAAATAATGATATCATAGGCAGCAATAACAGCAACGAAACCAACATCATTGAGAACACAAAGATCAGGGTATTTAGCGAAGGTTTACCAACTTTTGAACTTGATGATAAAAAAGCGGCAGCCATACGTTTTATGGGGTTAGAAAACGATGGAGCTTCCCGGCAGTTAGCACGTTACGTTAAAGAAACAGGTGAGCGTTATGTTGATAACCTGGAGGTATTTATGGTTTACCGGCCTGATCGATTTGGGCGCGGGGGCGATCACGGGCCTTATCAGCAAAATGGATACGCCGCCGTACGTTTAACCGAAATGAATGAGAACTTTTATCACCAGCACCAAAATGTGCGTACAGAAAATGGAATAAGCTATGGAGATTTACCGGAGTATATGGATTTTGAGTACTTACGTAAAAATACAGCCCTGAACTTATCTAATCTGGCTAATTTGGCAAAAGCACCATCCATGCCTCAAACCGTTTCTTTGGTTATGGAAGGTCTGGGCAACTCAACCAGTATAAACTGGAAGGCCCCTGCTACTGGAAGGGTAAAAGGCTATTATGTTATGATGAGGGAAACAACAAGCCCGGTATGGCAAAAAAAGTTTTTTACAACAGCTAACGAGATAAAGTTACCTTACTCTAAGGATAATTATTTTTTTGCTGTGCAATCTGTTAGTGATGGCGGCAACGAAAGCTTACCTGTGGTTCCTTCCGTATTAAGAAGACCACGCCCGGTAGCGGCCGCTACGAATCAAAAGAGCAATTAACGTTAAAACGTTATCGGTTTGCAGCTTTAACATATTCCTTAGCCGGCGCCCACATGGCACGTATACAGGAAACCAGCATATTAGTAAAGTACAGGCATAAAATTTACCTCGTTAATTATAAGTTACATCATGCTTTTTACACATCAGTTCAAATTATTTGCGGGGCTTGTTTGCATCGCATTCTCGTTTTCTGCAGTGGCACAGGAAAAAGGATCCGCTTCTAACCCGCATGTATTAAATGCCTCTCCCACTACGGTGGTATGGGGCAGTTACTGGTCAGAGATGCCCCCGGTACTCCACATTCGGTCAGGCGATTACGTGAAGGTACACACCCTGCTTACCTCCAACCCTGAAAGGCTGGAAGCAGCAGGTCTTCCTCCAGATCAGGTTGAAAAAGAATTGCGTGATGTGCAAACCGTTAAAGACCGTGGTCCCGGTGGTCATGTGCTCACAGGCCCTATTTACATTGAGGGCGCCGAACCGGGCGATGTGCTGGAGGTACGCTTTCATTCTATTGAACTGGCTATACCTTACGGATACAATGCCATTGGTCAAAACGGTTTTTTATCTGATGAAATTTTTGACCGGAAAATGAAGCTGATTACCCTTGATAAGAAAAAAATGATCGGACATTTTGCCGATGGCATTGATATTCCATTACATCCATTTTTTGGAAGCGTTGGCGTAGCACCCCCCAAAGAAGCAGGCCGCTGGAACAGTGCTCCGCCTTGGATTCATGGCGGCAATCTCGACAATAAAGAACTTGTAGCAGGCTCATCACTTTTTATTCCTGTACATGTAAAAGGCGCGCTTTTTGAAATAGGTGATGGTCATGCCGCCCAGGGTAATGGAGAAGTAGACATTACTGCTATTGAAACCTCACTGATAGGCAATCTGGAATTTATTGTACACAAGGGCCAAACGCTGCACTGGCCGAGAGCTGAAACCGCAACACATGTTATTACAATGGGATGTGACAGGGACTTAAACGCTGCCACTCATATTGCTTTACGCGAAATGATCAGCTATCTGATGGAAGAAAAGAAGCTATCACAAGCAGATGCTTATATGCTTTGCAGTGTGGCAGTAGATATGGATATTACACAACTGGTTGACGGTAATGTTGGTGTACATGCCATGCTACCGAAAGCTATCTTCACAAAGAAGTGATGAATTATAGCCGGCTGCCTGCCTGTAAATTTGAACAGCATAGGTGGCCGGCTTGCTTACAAATCGCGGTTAGTTTTTAACTCCTATTCTTACCAGGTTTTGCTGGATCATTTGAGATACTTCAAAAAAGGTGCTTAACTTTTGCTGTTCTATGCCAGCCTCTGCCAGCTGATTGATCTTTTGAATGGTTACCTCAATATGCGGTATGGAAATTAAAGCCGACGGGGAAAGAGAAACATAATGTTGTCTCCTGTCATTGGGATTTATTTTTATTTGCACAAGTCCGCGCTTTTCAAGATCAAAAACAATTACCGCCGTGCGCGATTTATCAATCTGTAATAACTCTGTCAGTTTATTTTGCGTCACCGGTGTTTCCTGGGTAGCCAATACCATCAATACTTCAAAGTGATGATCCAGTTTAAAAACGGACAGTTCCTTTGAAAGCATTTTATTATATAAATAATTGATCCTTCTTAATCTATGTGATATTAATTGAACACTTTCCATAAACTTTAATTTTAATATTACTGCTTTTTATCCTCTTTATCTTTACCCTTTTCATGTTCATCCCGCGATGCTTTATTCTCGGCATGAGCCAGCATGATATCATATTCCAGTTCGGGATCAATATTTTGCTCCTCAACTCTTTTGGCTTTTTCCATCAACTCTTCATGGTGTTCCTGTAGCCAGGCTAATTGCTTTTTACCGTAGGAGAAACGGGTAAACAAAACAAAAAGAACCGGCACTATGAATATAGATATGGTTGAGGAAGCTATCATTCCCCCTAAAACGGTTACACCTATAGTGTTCCTTGAAGCAGCCCCTGCCCCTGTTGCCAGTGCAAGCGGCAGCACGCCCAGGATAAAAGCCAATGAGGTCATAATAATTGGCCTTAAACGCAATCTTACCGCTTCAAGTGTTGACTTGATCAGCTCTTCACCCCGGTCAACCCTGATCTTGGCAAATTCAACTATAAGGATGGCATTTTTGGCAGATAAGCCGATCAACGTGATCAGCCCTATCTGCGCATATACATTATTGGTAAGTTGCGGAACGCTTGTAAGGGCAACTATGGCCCCAAAGGCACTGATAGGTACTGCCAGCATTACAGAAAACGGCACCGACCAGCTTTCGTACAATGCGGCCAAAAAAAGAAACACGAAAACTATACAGAACAGGAATATATATATAGTAATTGACCCTGCTTTTATTTCCTCATAACTCAGTCCCGAAAATTCATAAGTATAACCACGCGGCAATACTTTTGCAGCCAATGCTTTTAAAGCATCCAATGACTGACCGCTACTATAGCCTTCGGGTATGGCACCATCAACCTCTGCCGAACGGAATATATTAAAATGCGAAATAAGCGGGGCGGCAACCGTAGGTTTGTAGTTAATAATACTACCCAGCGGCACCATATTACCTGCCTGGTTTCGCACATAATACTTATTCATATTGGTTATCAGCGCCCTATAAGCAGTATCAGCCTGAATAACTACGTGATATGTACGGTTATATAAAGTAAAGTTATTTACAAACAGGCTACCCATATAGGCCTGCATGGTTGAAAACACATCAGAGATATTTACCCCAAGTTTTTGGCATTTCTCCCTATCAACAGTAAGCTCAAAACTTGGTGTATGTGCCGAAAAATAACTGAAGGATGTGGATATAGCGGGTATTTTTTTTGCTTCGGCCACAAATTTCTGAACCGTTTTTTCAAACGCATGCACATCGTCTGTAGAGCTACCTACCTCAATTTGCATACTAAAACCGGCAGCCAGACCAATACCTCTGATTGGCGGCGGCTGGATTACCACCACATTAGCATTTTTTATTCCAGCTTTGGCAATTCGTTTTTTTATGGCTGTGGTTATACCAGCCACCTGTGTTTCTGGTGTGGTACGGTCATCCCACGGCGTTAGCATACAAAACATGGAACCATTATTTGAATTTGCTCCGCCGTTTAAAATATTAAAACCTGATATAGCCGTATAATGCAGTATTCCCGGAGTGGAACCTACTATCTTCATCAACTTTTCCATAACGTTAACCGATTGTGTTGTTGATGAAGCTTCGGGTAATTGGTAGGTTACAAAAAGGCGTCCGCCATCCTCAGACGGAACAAAGCCCGATGGTTTGGATTTAAATAAAAGGATGGTCCCTACACAAATACACACCAGTATAATTACTATGAACTTAGCATTCTTTATACTTCTTTTTACGCCATTGGAGTATTTAAAAGTAACCCGGTCAAACCAACCGTTAAAACGATAAAAAAACTTATCCAGCCAGTTGGATGATTTTTTGTTTACGTGGCTTGGTCTTAAAAGCAATGTGCATAAAGCTGGAGTTAATGATAATGCAGTAAATGCCGATATGATTACAGAGATAGCAATGGTTATGGCAAACTGCTGATATAACCTTCCTACAATGCCGGGAATAAAACCAACCGGTACAAATACCGAAGCCAGAATAAGCGCGATGGCTACAACCGGTGCAGAAATTTCTTTCATGGCATGATAAGTAGCCTCCTTGGGCGACATTCCCTTTTCATCAATATAATGCTGCACCGCCTCAACCACAATAATGGCATCATCTACCACAATTCCTATGGCCAGCACAAAACCAAACATGGTAAGGGTATTTATGGTAAACCCTAAGGGGATGAAAAAACAAAAAGTGGATAAAAGGGAAACCGGAATAGCTAAAATAGGGATCAATGACGAGCGCCAATTTTGCAGAAATAGAAATACTACAATAGCAACCAGGCCCAGCGCTTTTAACAAAGTACCGATCACCTCTTGCATGGAAACCTTAATAATGGTTACTGATTCAAAAGGAACGGTGTAGTCAACATCAGCAGGGAACGATTTTTTAAGTTTAGCCAGTTCGGCATATACATTTTCGGCAGTTTGCAGCGCATTACTTCCCGGCGATTGGTAAACCTGTATGGTGGAGCACCTATTGCCATCGGCAAAAGCATTGCTTGAAAAGGTAAACTTACCTAACTCTATCCGCGCTACATCTTTTAAATAAACCAGTTGACCGGTTGATGGAATAGTTTTTACGATCACTTTTTCATACTCAGGTACCTTGTTGATCATGCCGTTCACCAGTATACCTATCTCGTGCGATTGCGATGATTTTTGAGGCGGCGCTCCTGCAGAACCTGCAGCCACATATACATTTTGGGCATCTAAAGCAGCTGTAACATCAGCAGGAGTTAAATGATACGATGCCATTTTTTCGGGGTTCATCCAAATGCGCATACTAAAATTATCAGTACGTGCACTTACATCACCTACTCCGGGCACACGCAATATGGCATCCTGTATAAACGTAGAGGTGTAATTATCAAGAAAAGTTATATTATGCGTTTTTTTTGGCGAATAAATAGCAATAAGCATCAACTGATCGGGATTACTTGCCCGTACCGTTAGTCCTAATTTGCTCACTACCGCGGGGAGTATCGGCTTTGCTATTCCTACCCGATTTTGCACATTGAGCGCGGCTATTTGTACATTGGTACCAATATTGAAAGTTATCCTCATACCAATACCACCACTATTGGTATTGGTACTTTGCATATACTCCATACCCGGTGTACCATTAACTTGTTCCTCTATAGGAATGGCTACAGTTTGCTCAACGGTTTCGGCATCGGCCCCTGTATATGACCCATTAACCGATACACTTGGAGGCGATATATTAGGATATTGATCTACCGATAAATTGAAAAGGCAAATAGTACCAGCAATCATTAAAACTATAGATATAACGATTGCAGTTACCGGCCTTTTTATAAATGTATTCGCAATCATATATGATCTGGTTTACTTAAATCGCGTGATTTTGCGATTTCGTATTCTAATTCAGGGTCAATATTTTGTGCCTCTACTTTTCTGGCTTTTTCCATCAACTCTTCATGATGCTCTTTTAGGTACTCCAAACGGGCCTTACCGTATGACAAGCGCGTAATTACTACGTATAGCACAGGGACAACAAATATGGCAATGGTGGAAGCCGCGAACATCCCTCCAAGAACGGTATAACCTATTGTTCTTCGGGATACGGCACCTGCACCTGTTGCTAAAACAAGCGGCAATACACCTAAAATAAACGCGAGCGATGTCATGATAATTGGACGTAAACGAAGGCTTACCGCATCTAACGTTGATTGTAAAAGATCTTCTCCCCTGTCTACACGTACTTTGGCAAACTCCACAATCAGGATAGCGTTTTTAGCCGCAAGCCCTATAAGTGTGATTAAACCTATTTGCGCGTAAACATTGTTTGTAAGATCGGGAACCAACAATAATGCTAATATGGCACCAAATGCCCCAATAGGCACCGCAAGTAATACTGAAAAAGGCACCGACCAGCTTTCATACAGCGCTGCCAGGAAAAGGAATACAAAAGTTATTGAGAATATGAAGATATATATAGTAGTTGAACCCGCTTTTTGTTCTTCATAACTTAAACCCGAAAACTCATAGGTATAACCCTCCGGCAGCTTTTCGGCTGCTAATTTTTGCAGTGCAGCTAATGCCTGGCTGCTGCTGTAACCAGGGGCATTGGATCCGTCAATTTCAGCAGTTCTGAAAATATTAAAATGTGATATCAACGGTGCGGCTTCTGTTGGCTTATTGCTGATCAGGGTTCCAAGCGGCACCATGGTACCCACCTGATTACGCACATAGTACTTATCCATATCAGATACATTTGTACGGAATGCAGTATCTGCCTGTACTACTACGTGAAATGTGCGGTTGTAGGTTGTAAAATCATTAATGTACAAACTACCCATATAGGCCTGTATAGTAGTGAATACATCGGCTATGTTAACGCCGAGTTTCTCGCATTTTTCACGGTCGACAGTTAAATTGACATTGGGGGTGTGCGCTGTAAAATAACTATTGGCCTTAGCTATCCCAGGCGTTTTGTTAGCCTCTGCTACAAAATCATTTACTACTTTTTCAAATGCATGCACATCATCTGTTGTACTGCGCTGTTCAATTTGCATGCTGAAACCCACAGTTGTACCTACACCAGGTAATGGTGACGGTTGAACCACCTGTACATTGGCATTGTTAATACCGGCATCAGCAATACGCTTTTTCAATACACCTATAATTCCGGGCACTTGTTCGCTTGATTTGGTGCGATCATCCCATGGGGCCAGCTGGCAATAAATGGTACCACTATTGGAGTTACTTGCATTGGTAACCACGTTAAGGCCCGATAGCGCTGCATAATGGGCAACACCGGGCGTTGTCCCAATTACATGCATCAGCTTTGACATGGCATCAACCGAAGCAGCAGTTGATGAGGCCGGAGGTAACTGGAAAGTAACATACAGGTTTCCATCATCTTCAGACGGTATAAACCCCGATGGTTTTCCCTGAAACATAAAGTAAGTACCTATACAAATACATAGTAACAGGATCAGTATGTATCTTGAACCCTGGATGCTCTTTTTTACACCATGAGTATATTTGGCCGTAACCCGGTCAAACCAGGCATTGAATTTATTAAACCATTTATTTAATCCTGTATTCTGTTTGCTTGGGTCTGTAGGTTTTAATAATAAAGTACAAAGCGCAGGAGTTAATGACAATGCTATAAATGCTGATATCATTACAGATATAGCTATAGTGATAGCAAACTGCTGGTATAAACGTCCCACTATACCCGGAATAAAACCAACCGGAACAAACACAGCTGCCAGAATGAGTGCGATAGCCACAACCGGCGCCGATATATCTTTCATGGCCTGATAGGTAGCTTCCTTGGGTGACATCTTATCATGGTCGATATAATGCTGTACCGCTTCTACAACAATAATGGCGTCATCTACCACAATACCGATGGCCAGCACAAAACCAAACATAGTTAGCGTATTAATGGTAAAGCCCAGGGGGATAAAAAAGCAGAATGTACCAAAAATAGATACCGGAATTGCAAGAACAGGTATCAACGTAGAACGCCAGTTTTGCAGGAAAAGGAACACCACTACCGCCACTAAACCCAATGTTTTTAACAACGTGCCAACAACATCCTGCATAGACACCTTCACAACCGTAACCGATTCAAATGGAACGCTGTATTCCACATCGGCAGGGAAGGTTTGTTTTAACTTTGCCAATGCATCATAAATCCCCTTAGCTGTTTCGAGTGCGTTGCTGCCAGGTGCCTGATAAATTTGCAGGTATGACGCCCTGTGACCATCAACAAAAGAGTTACTTGAGAAAGTAAATTTACCCAGCTCAACCCTCGCTACATCTTTCAGGTAAACCAGCTCTCCGGTTTTAGGAATAGTTTTAACAATAATATTTTCAAACTCAGATACTTTGCTCAACCTTCCGTTTACCAAAATGCCTAACTCATAGGTTTGACTGGACGACTGCGGAGGTACACCAGCCGTTCCGGCCGCAACCTGTACGTTTTGCGCATTAAGAGCAGCAATAACATCGGCAGGGGTTAAACTGTATGATGCCATTTTCTCCGGATTCATCCATATACGCATACTAAAATCATCAGTAAACCTATTAATAGTTCCTACACCTGGTACACGTGATAAAGCATCCTGAATAAAAATATTGGTATAGTTATCCAAAAAAGTAACATTATGCGTGTTTTTGGGTGCATATATGGCAACCATCATCAGCATACTTGGATTTACCGCTCTAACGGTTAACCCCAAACGGCTTACCACTGCCGGCAACAAGGGGGTGGCAATACTCACCCGATTTTGCACATCAAGCGCGGCAACATCAATATCGGTACCAATTTTAAAGGTTACATTCATTGACATCAGCCCGTTATTGGTACTGTTACTTTGCATGTATTCCATGCCGGGGGTACCATTTACCTGCTCTTCAATAGGCGTGGCTACTGTTTGTTCAACCGTTTGCGCATCAGCTCCTGTAAACTGGCCGTTTACCTGTACAATTGGCGGGGTAATATCAGGGTATTGATCTATCGGCAAAAGCAGGATACATACTGTACCGGTAATTACCAGTACAATAGATATAACTATAGCCGTTATGGGTCTTTTAATGAAGGTATTAGCTATCATATATAATCATTCATCTTAACACAGAAGCGCCTGTGTAATCATTTATTATCCGCGGCCGCCTTTACCACCTGCTGATGGACCCACTTTGTTTGCTGTAGTAATTTGTGAACCATCATGAAGCAGCTGTACACCATCGGTCACTATCCTGTCGCCAGGGTTTACACCACTTTTTATAATTACGTTTGGCCCTATCGTTTGTCCAACCTGTACCTTTTTTTGAAATGCCAGCATCTTATGTTTTATTCTTCCGGTATCTGTTTGTGCTTTGGGGTTATTGATCACGCTATCTTTCGCAACAAATACAAAATATTCGCCCATTTGCTCCACAACCGCTTTATTTGGCAATACCATTTGAGGTGTGGTTTCTTCATTGTGCACCCTTACCACACAACTCATCCCTACTCTTAAATTGTTTTTAGGATTCGGAAATACAAGCCGTATCCTGATGGCCCCTGTTTGCGAATCAACAGCGCGGTCAATCACCGAGATCTTTCCGGTGTAAGGGTATAATGTATTATCAGGCAGTAAAATGGTGAATAACGAATCGGTAACCGGTTTGCTGCTCTGAAGCTTTTCAAAATGAGATAATTGCTTTTCATTGATGATAAAATCAACCGCGATAGGATCATTGGTTGAAACAGTATTCAATACCGTTGAACCCGCAGTAACCACATCGCCCAGCTTTACCTGGCTAAATCCAATGGTTCCATCAAACGGAGCGGTAACAATAGCGTAGTTTAAATTAGTTTTTGCCGTTTTAACAGTTTCTTCGGCCGATTTAACAGCGCTTTTTGCATTTTGCAGCGTAATAATGGCATGGTCATACAGCTGCTTGGCAACCGCATTATATTTATTCAGATATTCATACCGGTCAGCATCTTGTTGGGCCTGTGCAAGGTTGCCCTCTGCTACCCTTTGATTAGCAACCGCAGCATCATAGTTGTCGCGGTAAATACGCTCATCTATCTCGTATAATTTCTGTCCTTTTTTAACATAGGTGCCTTCCGTAAAAAATATATTCGTAATTGCGCCCTGTATCTGCGGCAACAGGCTAACCTGGCTCAACGCCGCGGTTGTTGACGGATATTTGTCATAGTATAAAACGTTTCGCGTTTTTAACTTTACTAAACTAACAGGTACCTCAGGATTTGATGGCGGTTGCTTTTTTGTACAAGCCGTTACGGCCAGGCAACTAATTAAAACGGTACTTAAAATTACTCTATTCATAGAGGCATGTTTTTATTTGATATTATTAATAAGAAATACTTCCCATAGCTTTTTGCAGGTCTACTTTACTGGAAAGCACCTGGAACAATGCGTTTAAATAGCTTATTTCGGAAGTAATTAAGTTAGATTCGGCAGTAATTACATTTAGATAGGGAACTATGCCCTGTTTATATTGTAAAGTCACAACAAAATAAACCCGCCTGGCCATGGCTACATTTTTTTGCAGTAGCTGCAGGTTATAAAAATTGCCTTTGTAACTGGCTAAAGCTGTTGTATATTCTTTATTGATTTGTAGCTTTAGGTCTGCTTCATCCCACCCTATCAGCTGTTGCTGCAATTTGGCCTTTTGTAAATTATGCAATCTTGAAAAGCCTGTAAAAATGGGTATATTAAACGACAGGCCTATTAATGAGCTCGGGTAGGAGTTTGATAATAGGTTTGAAAATCTGTTATTTTCATAGGCCAGATTATAATTGTAAAACGCGGATACTGTTGGTAAAAACGAGGTCCTGTAATAATTTACAAACTGCCCTTGCAGGTCTTTATTTGTTTTAATTTGCTGAAACTCAATCCGCTTTTCATACTGTAACTGCTGTGTAGTATCTATATAGATACCTTTTATCATTTGTACGGTATCAAAGCTTACATTAAACTCTTTTTCGAGCGAAAAGCCCATTAGTTGCTTTAAAGCAGCATATTGCGGAACCACATTTTCATTTGCCTGTTTTAACTGGGCTCTGGAGTTATTTAAGGTGATGGCTGCCTGTTCATAATCTGTTTCGTCAACAATACCACCTTTATATTGGTGATAAGCATCTCTCAGGTTTTTCCCCAGGCGGGTGGTATCTTCTTTCAGGACATTAATTTGTTCGAGGGTGAGTAATACATTATAAAACGATTTACTTACTGTTGAAACCAGAAATATTTTAGTACTGTCTGTAACCAGTTGCGCTTGTTTCAAAAAAACAGGAGCACTTTTAGCGGCATATAACAAACTGGGGTTAAATAATGCCTGCGTAACCGATACACCCGGTATAAAAGTATTGGTGTATTGCCCTTTTGACGCGCCCGTGGAGGTTCCACCGGGTGTTACTGTGCCGCCGGTTGTAATAGCCGCCGAGCTATTGGAGGTTTGGATGTAATGGATCAGATCACCGGAGGCACTGGCCTGCGGGAGCCAGCCAGCCAAATTGATGGCATTGGTGGCTTTGGCAACTGATACATTGATCAATGCTTTATTTAATGCAGGTTGATGCTGCATAGCATAATCAATACATTGCTGAAGTGTTAAGAATTGACCAGAACTATCTTGCCCTGCACCATGCGGATTCAGGGGAATGATCAGGATATTCTTGCTGGTATCCGGCTGAACAACCGGTGGTAAATTGTTTGAGTGATTATTTTGAGCCCGGGCAAACACCGGTAAACAAAACAATGTAGAAATAAATAAAAAAACGCGACTCCTGTCCATACTAAAACATGTTCATCACCCTCCAAAAAAATGAAGATGATATTAGTTAAAAAACCAATAAATGATTCGGTTAATGTAGATGCCCGGATTCTAAAAAAGATCAAGAATTTCCGGTTGTGTCAGCAGGACGAGCGAAAGTGATAAAAACCTTTATTATTACATTATTATTCAGGTAACATTTTTGTTAGCGGTATAAACAGTAAGGTAACTGAACAATATTGTTACAAGTTTTTGCATAGTCAAACCTTCAGGAATGCACAATCAGATTCATTATAGAAAAAGTTACATAGTGCAGCTAAAAATTTAACTACCCTATGTAACTTTAATATTTGCCATTATAAATTTATAATATAATTATTTAGCAAGCGACCTGATCCAGAGTGCAATTTTGCGGGCTTCCTGCACAGGAACCTGTGGCATTGGCGGCATTGGGGTTGAATAGTCGGGCCAGTGTTCTGGTTTTGGATTACGGATCAGTTGTATCAGCTCGTTTACACTGTATTTACGCTTAGCCACATCAATATAAGCCGGGCCAACCTGGCGCTTATTCACGTTATGGCACGATAAACAGGTGTTTTTTGCCAGCAGCAGCTTAACTTCCTCAAATTTTGGAATTGCGTTATCTGCAACAGCTACTTTCGAAACAGAAGCCACTGTTTTGGCTGATGAACCTTTTTTAATATTAGCGGATTTAGTTACTTTTTTTGAATTAACTGTGCTTACCTCTGCCATCGACAATTTTTGGCCTTCGGGAATATTATTCAAAGTATAATAAGCTATAGGATGCACCAGGTTAAAATAGTTTTCTTTATCGCGGATGCCACTAAGTGTAATGGTATGTATATAATACCTGCGCAAATTATTGACGATCAACCTGGCTTTTAAACCATCTTCTGATACTTTAACACCTGTTATCGGGCATTTTGCAGTATTTACCGGCGGGCTTCCGTACACACCATGGTACTTATAGATATAACTTTCTACCGAATACGATGCGATATCCGCAGCTACTTTTTTGTCAACCGGTTTGGTAAACTCAATCTCAAACCCATCGGGCATGGCACGTATGGCCCTCATTTCAAACGGAACTTTGTTATTCCACACCAGGCGTTGTAAGCCCATGGTCGCTTCGCCGGCAGATCCCCATCCACGATTGGTTTCCCCTGTTGCCAGCGAACCATCAGGTAGCCAGGCCAAACGTACAATTCCCGACTGAAAACCGCTTCTGAAAGCCCAGGCAGCACCCTGGTATTCGCCGTTAACCTTCTCTAAAAAAATACGGTCGACCATACTTTGGCCCTGGTCGCACACCAATAACTGGCCTGCAAACGGCCCGAAAGCCCCTTCAGGTATTTTCACAATTTCGGAGTTGGATATACCCAATATGCCATGCGGCAACCAAACAGCGGGTAATTGCAGTTCGGGAATTTCCTTTTTAGCTTCAAATTCAGTTTTAAACTTTTCATTCRCCACATCCTGTGGTTTTACAGGCTGCCCGGCCTTATCAAACTCCAGCCGCGGATTGTTTTTCGCAAAAAACTGTTCGGCTGTAAGCTTTAATGGCGAGTTTGGCAAATTCGTCCACACCAGGCTTGACGGATGGCCCATAAAGGCACCCTTTTTAACCTGCATGATACTGCCTGAACCAACCCAGTCACCCTGGTTATCGCTGTACCAGAGTTCACCATCAATCATACTGATACCACAGGGCGACCGCATACCTGCCGCCCAGGGGGTAACGGTGCCATCTTCTTTAATATTCAACGTCCATCCTCTCCAGGGCACAAAACTTTTAGGGTGCCACCAATCCGGCGGAAAGCCGAGGTTTAACGTAACAAAAAAGGAGCCATCGGGGGCTATTTTAGGCCCAAAGCTGTATTCATGGTAATTACCGGATAATGGCCATGCATAAATGGTTTCAAAAACATCGGCCTTGCCATCCATATTGGTATCAACCAGTTTGGTGAGCTCGCCGCGTTGCACAACATATAAGGCGCCGTCCTTATAGGCAGCTCCCAACACCTCATGAAGTCCCGACGCGAACTTGCGAAAATAAGGATGCTGACTGGTTGGGTTCTCCACTATAAAAATATCGCCACGACGCGTTGTTACGGCAAGACTACCGTTTGGTAAGGTACACAAACCGCCCACCTCCAGTATAGTACCTTCGGGAGCAGGTATCTTCATGATCTTAAAATAATCATCCTCTTTTGCTGATTCGGCCTGAGCATAAATTTTTTGACTGCCCGCTAACAGGATAGCAACGCTTAGTATAATTAACGAAAACCTGTTTATCATTTGTTTTAATGTATAATTCATGACTAAGGCGGCTTAAAAAATGATAGAATAGGTTAATTTCTTTTGGATCGGGATAATCAATTCCTGCCTGCCGCCTACGTTACGGATCAGCGGTTTTGCATCGCCGGCATCATCTATCCGGATATAATAGGATTTATTATCAACTGTGTACAACCCATTTTTAAGCAGCTCAATGGTATTACCATCGGCCAGGTGCATAAATAAGTTATCCGCGGGGTTCTGCACCGTTACTTCCCGATGAATCCCCTGCCCTTCTKGTAAAACCGTACTGGCATCATTAACCAACGAACCATAGATCATGTATCGGAAAGCCGGTCTGTCGTTTCCATCTAAAATATATCCTTTCGGTTTATAACCCGTACCAACGGTATCAGCAGCCCAGCCGGCTTGCGTATTGGTTAGCTTTTCAATGGCAGGACCAGGTTTACCCAAATATTGCACTGACCCTGCGGGAAGCGATGAGCCATCGCCCCTTTCATGCCACATGGGTGTGGCATCCAAAAAACCGCCGCGCCAAACCTGCACTATCATTCCTTTATCCAGATCATAGGTATAATGTACCTGTTCCGTACTACCTACATTTACGCCATGTGTTACCCTGATACCACCAGGCAAATCAGTAAAACTCCGCAGAATGGTATTGGCAGTAGCATTAATCAGAATGGGGTCAATCGGATCGTTTGAACTTACATTGGCATCGGTCAGCAAATACTCGCGAATACCCGGTCCGGCAACTATAAGCCCTAAAGCCGGTTTAGCCCAGTCGACAGTTTTGGCATAAAAAAGGTCAACTGGCAGTTCGCCAGGTTGCAGGCTTATTTTGCCAGTACCTTTGTTTTCGGCTATGGGTATCACCGTTTTCTGGCTAATACGCAGAGCACCCTTACCGCCGGGAACACTCAGTTTAAATGTATATTCACCGGCTTCTGTTATTTTGATAGTGCCGGTATAGTGCATTAAAAAATCATTCGTTAATTTCCCCTGATTTGATGACAATATCGACGCATTGCCTTCTGTAACGGGTTTTAAGTTCTTATAATCAGGTTCAGCAGCAAAACTGCCTTCATATATGCTGTATTTTAAATTAGATAAGGTGGGGTTCGGTTTATCAAAACTGGTAATGCTGATATTTTTAAAGGCCACTGCGCCATGATCGCCCTGCAGGCGTAAAGGGCCCGATACGTCTTCCTTATTGTCAAAAGCCCCACGGGTTGGCCCGGCCAGCTCCACATTATCCTGGATTAAAACCCCATTTAACCATAGGTACAATATTTTTGCATTGCTTGTCTTTTGTCCCTTATTATCAAAACGCGGCGCCTGGAACGAGATCCTGATGTGTTGCCATAATCCCGGCGCACGGCTGGCATTTTGTCTTGGTGCATGACCGTCATAACCTTTTTGCCCATCGGGTTTACTTTCGTCCCAGCGTTCATAAATACCACCATTATCTCCTGATTTTGGGTTTACAGTTCCCCAACTATCCAACAACTGAATTTCATAACGGCCTTGTAAATAGATGCCCGAGTTTGATCCTTTAGCCATCATATAATCAAGCTCAAGGTCAGCATCACCATAAACAGATTTGGTGTACAGATCCTTTGCCCCTTTCTTATCGGGCAGATTTACTAAGATCCCTGTGCCATCTGAAGTGCTTAATACCTCATCCTGTAGCAGGTCGGCCTGTACATTAGCTGCAAGTTTCCAGTTGGGTGATGGATCCTGAAAAAAAGAAAGATCATTTAGCGGCACGGTGGTTTGTGCCATAAGTGCCGGGCACCACATAAGGCAAGCTATCAGCGTTAAAAAGCTTTTACTGCTAAAGTTTACAGCGGGATACTTAAAAAGATACATTTGATTAGGTTATAATTTGGTTTATCAGATCAAGGGCAGCTACTTCATGTTACAGCATTTAACATAAGTAATCCCTTAATACGACGCAAAATAGCAAATTACTCAATCGATTGCATAAATTCATTTAAAAAAAGTAAAACGCCGGGCTAATTACTTCCGCAAACTCTATGAACGGCTGTTTGGCTGGGAAACCGAAGCACTACCTATCGGTTTGCTATTAACTAAAAAATTATGTATCAATCCTTCAAATCATTCAAAAATGGTTCGGGGTCCTTCCCTCTATAGATTTCTCCCGGCCTTATATTTTCATTTTGGGGCTGGAAGTAATATACCTGTGAAATAAAAATATAGTATGGGTTATAAAGGTTAACATTTTCTTAATTGTTGATTGTTACACCCTTTTTAATTTGGGAAAACTTTCAAAGTATTAACAAATTACTTTCATATAGTTTTTTTTTATTAAAAATAATTACATTAGAATTTTATAAACTTTAATTAATAATCATTTTATTTCAAAAACTAAAAGGTGTGAAAATGCTATGGCAGGATTATATCAAGAATACTGAGTTGCTTTCATGCTAAATTAATACTGATAGAGATTTTGCCAGTCAACAATTATTAGCGTGTTTTTAATAAACAGACGGGCAAATTGCAACCTGAATAAAAAAGCCACCAATCAAACCAATCAATATGAAAAAACCAAACCTAAACCAAAACAGCATTAAAGAAGTGCTGTTTAAAAATCATGCTCCCCGTTACCATATACCCGGTATATTGGAGAAAACATTTTTTTTCTTAGCAGTTATTTTATGTTTCGCAGCATGCAAGAAGACAGAATTAAGAAAAGCAATTGAACCCGCAACTCCAACTTCCTCTTCTTCCCCGTTACGCACATCAGCATTAACAAGTACCGATCAGATCAAAGTAATGTCGTTTAATGTCAGGGGTAATAGTGCTTCGGACCCGCAAACCATGGAGCAACGGCAAGGCAATATCCGTCAAATAATTGTAGACAATACGCCGGATGTTTTTGGGTTACAAGAGTTTTCTGAAAATAATTTTGAAAACTGGTTTATGCCTCAAATGGCTACGTTAGGTTATAGCGTATATTTTAATGAATCAGCAGGGCTGGGATCTCCCTTAGT
>NZ_JBFUJG010000106.1:0-17890 GCF_056401495.1 Mucilaginibacter sp. P4_E8 | reverse complement strand
GTATTTGTACCCCGTACATTAAATGTGGCCGCGGTTCCTGGTTGGCCGCCACCAAGGCTCACGTTTAAGTTAGGAACGAGTCCTTGTAATGCATCACCGAGATTTACAACGGGGCGGTTCTCTAATTTATCGCTGTTTACAGTAGCAATTGAACCTGTAAGGTTTATTTTTTTCTGCGTACCATAACCCACTACTACAACTTCGTTTAAGCCTTTTGATGAAGCCTCTAACGCAATATTAATTACAGCTTGTTTATTAACGGGTATTTCGGCAGTTGTATAACCTATATAAGATACCACCAATACACCATTGTCGGGTGCAACTATGGAGTAGGCACCGTTAACATCCGTTGCAACCCCATTAGGGCCACCTTTAACACGTATGGAAACCCCTATCAGGGCTTCACCTGTTGCCTTATCGGTAACTTTTCCATTTATGGTGATATCCTGGGCCGGTGTTATCACTTCATTTTTACTTTCGCTCTGTGGCATTGCTACAGGCTTAGGTACTAAAAGAATGTAGTTATTCCGCTGCTTATACATCAGGTCAGTTTGGCCTAATAAAAGCTTCAATGTTTCCTCTACCGTGCGGTTGCCAGCGGGCAGGGTAACATCGCTATATGCTTTAAGCTGATCGTTTTTATAAGCAAACCTAAAGTCGGTTTGTTTTTCTATTTGCTTTATAGCATACTTGAGGCTTTGATTTTTCACGCCCATAATTATGCTTATGTCCCTAATGGTTTGGCCATTTGTTACACGTGCTAACAGCATGTTACAACAAATAAGTAAAACTGTTAAGGTAATTGAAGTATACCTCATAATGCGAAGAAGTATTGTTAATGGTATGGCGCTCTTTTTTGGAACAGAAAAAAATTTAAGTAGTAAAAATTTCATAATTTTACTTTGATTTAAGCGGTTTTGGAAACTGGTTTAAACTCGACCGGTAACAGATCTCATACTTCTGTTACCTTACTAAAAGCCGTTGCGGTTGGCGCCGCAGCGGTTTCTTTTTTTATGATTTGCTATCATGATGATAGCTTTGATTGTGTTATTTTTTCTTCATGTTTTTTAAGTTTTTGGGTTAATATTTTTATTGAATTGTAATTTTTTTACCTTCCCTGTCATATTTAAAACCGGAAAGTTCACTCAGCACATTCATCACCTGATCAATATTTTCGTGCTTTAAGAATGAAGCGGTAAAACGATGAGTTTTAGCCTCAGCACCGGCAAAGTTTATCTGAACATCATACCAACGTTCAATTATCCTGGCAGCCTCGTCAAGTTTCATGTTATCAAATATCAAATCGCCGTTCATCCACCGTAATTTTGAAGCGTCAACCTTATATGTTTTCGCGTTACCATTCATTTGGTTATAACTTAAACACAGGTTGGGTGTTAACACACTTAATAATTTATTTGACAATCCAACACTTACCTTACCACGGGCTACTGTAACACTCATTTCATTGGAGCCATATGCTTTTACATTGAAAGCAGTGCCCAACACCTGGGTAAACACTTTGCCCGTATGAATAATGAATGGTTTTTTTGCATCATGGGCCACATCAAAATAAGCCTCGCCTTCCAGGTATAACTCTCTCTTGTTTCCTGTAAAACTGGAAGGGAACCGTAGTTTACTACCCGAGTTTACCCAAACCTGGGTACCATCGGGTAAGCTTATCTGTATCTTTTTGCCATTGGGCACTACCCGTTCCTGATAAACAACAGCCTGCTGTTGTGGAGTGGTGTTAATATGATAAGCGATATAAAAGCCAATGCTCAAAAAAACTAATAACCCTGCTGCAACCGATAGCCATTTTTTTAACCCAAAAACACGTTCCTCAGGTAACACAGTGCTTAAAGCAAATCTTGGGTCAGCAGTGATCTTTTGATATAAAAGCTTACTTTGTATATCATCAAAGGAATCACCTTCATTTAACCTATCCCACTCCTCCTCCATAAATTCATATAATTCATGATCGGATGCTGATCTGGAGATGTAGCTCATCAGCTCCTCAAAATCATTCCTGATTATATTATTTGCAGTATATTTTTTTAAAAGAAAACCTATACGTTCCTTATTCACAGTCTTAGCTTTAATTTATTTGGTCGCGGATATAGTGGTAATACACATTTGATTTAGTTTAGGACTATAGCTTGTTAAAATATTTTAAAAAGAAATTCTTTTTTTAAAATAACCACGTTCACCAATCAATAAAAATCTCAGAATATACTTTGTATTACAATTAGTTAGCTTGTTTTTACGTTAACCTGTAAGAATAACATTTTATCATAATGTTATATTGTTATTATCAAATCTTTTTTAGATTTGGTAAATTTAAAGTACTTAGCCCCTTACATATTAGTGAAGTTGTTGGAAAACCAAGGTGATGAATATGCTGCCCGTCTGAAAAATGATGACCAGGCCGCTTTTTACCTGGTATACAATATTTACAGCAAACGACTTTATAATTTTGCCTTTCGTTTTCTTAAAAACAAGGAATTGAGCGAAGAGGTTGTTCAGGAATCATTTTTAAACCTTTGGCTTAACCGGGCAAAACTAAATGAGGCTTATCCAATAGGGCCTTATCTGTTCAGCATTGGCCGGCGCGTAACCCTAAACTCATTACGGCAATTTACAACCTCAAAAGCCGGGTTAGAAAAACTATGGGAGTCCGTTACTTATTTACATAACGACACGGAAGAAACCGTACTGTTTAACAACTTGCAGGATTTTGCAGAAACCGCATTTAAAAACCTACCCAAACAACAACAACTGGTTTTTAGGCTTAGCCGGGAAGAAGGGTTAACATACGATGAAATTGCTGATCGATTACAGATTTCAAGAAACACGGTAAAAAATCATCTGATTGCAGCCCTTAAAAATCTAAGGGCGCAATTTTCACGGTCTGATATTGTTTATTTCCTTTTAATGGCACTTACTTTCCATTTTAAAAAGTGAGTAAACAGCTTTCTTAACTCAAAGCATCAGCAGCAAACTGCCTGCATATTTTCACTTCTTTTACAGCATCTGAGCCCTCGGGTATCTTGTATTCCAGTTCAATGGTAGCAGGGAATTTATAGCGGTTCTTTTTTATTAACTGCAACACTTCTTTTATTGGGGTATCGCCCTGTCCCCAGGGTTGGTTGGGGCCGTCGTTAAATTTACGGTCCTTAATGTGCATACTGGTTATACGGTCGTGGTATTTTTCAATAAACGGAACAGGGCTGCTGCTGGTACCCGCCACATAATGGCCAATATCTAAATTTATCCCATTATATTTCGATTGACTTAAGGCAGCATCCCAAAGCGTTGGGGTAGCCTGTGTATGTGCATGATAGCCCACCATCATTTTGTGTTTGGCGGCAATATCGCTAAGTCGTTTAGTCTGGGCTTCGTCTGGTAATTCAACGGTAACATGGCCCACGCCCAGTGCCTTGCCCGCATTAAAAGCATAGTCAATCTCGGCATCGCTATTGCGTGCTCCCAGTGCATTGGGTTTCCATGCGTATATGGTCACACCAGCATCATTAAACATTTTACGCAGCTCTTTAAATTTATCCATCGGAGCATTAGTACGCCATTCAGCTATTTTTTTATTAAAATCATCGGTGGCTGCTTTTTCTTCGGGCGTTTGCGGTCTTCCATATCCACCACCTTGCCTTTTAGGTGCACCGGCATATATCTCGGCGGCATCGCCCATTAGTTCAATAGCGTTTATATTGCAATCAATGCAGTATTTCAGCAGATCTTCAACTGTACCAGGCATACTGCGGAAGGAGTAGGTGATCACCCCTATCTGCACACCATTAATAACCGAATTGGGTTTGCCTGTACTGTTTAAAACAGAGGCGGCAAAAGATGTTTTTGACAATAACAAAAAGCCGGTTGCGGCAAGCGCACTGCTGCCAATAAACTGGCGTCTTGATAAATTATGCTTTTTCATGGTTTATATCCCGGGTTTGGTAATACGTTGGTTATACCAAAGTTATCAATTTATTGAAGTCTGCAAATTTTGTATTGAAACTGTTACCTGCTCATAAAAAAAGCCCGGCCACTACGGGCCGGGCTTCAAACTAAAAAAACAAATCAAAGGGTATTACTAAATTTATTTACTGATGGAATATAGTTGGTTAAAAAGCAATTTAAAGGTTCCGTGTGATTGTGCACGGAAGGTTATTTCGGGACCGAAAGCATATAACTCACCTTTGCCAACCGGAGCCACAAAAGCGGCTACACCGTCTTTTAAATAAGCCTGTCCCCATGCCCAGCCACTCCTTAGGGGTTTATCGGTGGCAAACCATGCAATTGGCTTTATTCCTTTTTCTACGGCTCCGCTATCTAATTTAAAAACCTGACTATTATCAAAATCAATATCAGCAACATTGGTCATGCCCCATGCGGCCGGTACCGTTGGGTCTACACTTACGCTCAGCACGCTACCGGGTACATAGTATTTTGTCCCTGGCAATGGCCTGTCTTCATTTTTACTGTTCTTTTCAACAAGCGCGTTATGAACCGGCAAGCCAAGGTGATAAGCCAGGTTTGTACTGCTACCTATGGTAACTACCGATCCTCCATCTTCCAGGAAGGTTTTAAGTTGAGGTATTGATTTTTCGGGGGTTATTTTACCCAGTCTGTTCCTGAACTCGGATGGTACTTCTTCTGGTTTTGGTTCTACGTTGCCAAATAAGCTTGCCCTGTTTACCCTTTCTCCGCCAACCGGAGGGATCCCTCTTGTTACAAAAATGATCACGTCATATTTGCTATGCAGATTACCTGCATCAACATCCTGCGGATAAATAACATCATACGGAAAATGATACTGCTCCAAAAGCCAGCGGAGCCAGCCGGAAGGTATGGAGCCACCATACATATCCCATAGTGCAATCTTCATAGACGAGATCTTTACAGCATCAGCAGGTTTCTGATCAGTTCCTGTAACTTTAACACCCAAAGTAGCTCCTGCCTTTTCCAGTACTGATTTGGCTTTTTCTCCTGCCGGGATAAAGAATGTTCCGGTTTCTGACATGCCAGAAGCGCCTTTTGGTAAGCGGTAAACTTCAACACCGGCTTTAAGCAGCTCATTAACGGCTATGAAAGAATTATTCACCTGCGAGCTTAACAAGTAGCCGGCACCTGCAGCAGCCACAACAGTTTGTTTTGCTGGCGATTGAATTTCGCCATAAGGGATACGTTGAAATGGTCCGTTAAAATCATCAAGGATACGGTCAAACTTAACACCCATTTGGAAAGCGAGTGTCCAGCCGGCAGCATCATAAGGTTTAATTGGCGGGCCTCCCGGATAAAGAAAATCATTTGGATGATCCTGTGGCTCAAACATATCTAATACATGCGGACGAAATGCCTGGTTGGTTTTCACGATATAAGAACCAGCCGGATAGTTTTTCCCGGCTACCGTAAAACCGGCGGTTGCCTTATTGATCTGGATACCTGCTTTGATCAACGCGTTAATGAACTTTGTTGCTGTAGGAAAATCTGGCTGATCGGCAGGAATAATATAACCTCTTGGATCGCGCAGTTCAGAGTTTTTCAGCACGGCATCGTAGTATTTGATCGGGATATTATTTCCTCTTGTACTCCAGCCCATCGGGTCGTCGGGGTTACCTCCGCCGGCAGCACCTGCATCGGGTTTGTCTGTACCTTTTTGATCATTCTTGTAAGCCTGCGTAATCGCGTCTGATCTTTTAGGCGATAGTGTCCAATTATCTTTATTACCACGATTAATGGCGTTTTTACCCATCCTGTAAATATTAAAAAGAACCTCATCATGCTGCCGGGCTGCATAATCAAGCACTGCATAGTTCAGGGATACAGAATAATCTATCGACTGGCGAAAATGCCAAACATCCTGTGGTAAAACCGGGTTTGGAGTGGCGCCGTTTGGAATAAGACGTTGCGGCACAACCGGAATTTTTTCGGGCGTAGGATTACCAATTATCTCCGTTAATAAGCCGATCATGTTGTGGAACTGTGTGGTGGTACGCAAACCGCCGTTATACCAGGTAGAAAAACTTGAACCGGTTAAGCGTGTATATCCCGGTTTGTTCTCGGTATTTAGCCTGCTGTACATTGCCGCGCCAAGCGCGTCTATCCCCGTGATCATTAAAGGATCAAATACATAATTGAACGGATCGCGGTAAGGCGGCCCTGCCAGTACGGAACCCTCTGGTCCTCTTTGATGATGATTGTACATAATTTGAGGGAACCACTCCAGGAACAACTGATGGTTCATGTTGGTGCTTTCTTTAGTGTTCATCATGTAAAAATCCCGGTTATTATCATGCCCTATATATTTCTCATACAGGCGCGGGATGTTGAGGTTCCGTTTCTTAGGGTCACTTTCCTGCATGTACCAGTTCGATACCAATTCCATTCCGTCAGGATTGGCATGTGTCATCAGGATGATCACATTATCCAGGATCCGCATGGTTTCCGGGTCTTTGCGGCTTATCAACTGATACATGGTCTCGATCAATTGGTGGGCCCCAACAACTTCTGTAGCGTGCAAACCACCATCTATCCAAACAACGGCTTTACCTTTGGCCGCCATGGCAAGCGCCTGCTGCTCTGAAACGCCTTCGGCACGGGCAAGCTTTTGCGAGATCTCTTTATATTTATTCAGGTTCTTAATGTTTGCGGGCGACGATACGATCATCATATATTGGTGACGTCCTTCTTCGGTGAGGCCAATATCAACCAGCTTGGTGCGGTTGGATGCTGCGGCTAACTTTTTAAAGTATTCCGCAGATTTGGTATAGTTGGTTAGTTTATAATCATCCCCAATATTAAAGCCAAAAAAGCTTTTGGGCGATGGTATAGTTTGTGCTGCTGCAATAGAAGCCCACAGGCATAACAATGCAACGAGAGCATAACAATTTTTAATTTTCATAAGATAAGTTTTAGTTGTATAGCATGGTAATTATTCATTTTTAATAAATCATTTACGATAGTCTAATGCAGGTTTCCTATTACCAAGCATGGCATCATACTTAAAATCCGCGCCTCTTTTATCAGCCAGTTCTACATTGGCTTTCTTCACCAGTTCCGGGTTTTTAAACAGGTCATACGCCGAAAGAGCCAGGGTTTTAGCAGCCACCATCATTCCTTTGGTACCAATACTACTACCCGAAGCGGCCACATTTTGCCAGCTATGGCCTGATGAACCGGGTACAAATGTTGCTGCAATAAAACCAGCCGTAGGAACAGTCCAGCTTACATCGCCCACATCCGAAGAAGCACCACCCGCTTCGGTTGAAACGCTAAAAGGTTTAATTTTTTCGGTTTCTGCTAAAGGAATGGTTTTACTATTGCCCGTTAAGGTGGCCTGAATCTTTTCGGCAAACTGTTTTTCTAATTCGGTATATGTAAATCCTTTTACAAGCCGCAGATTATTATCCATCACTTTGGATAAGGTTAAGTTTGGCAACATATTATATACGCCGCCAATCACTTCATAATCCATCCGGGTGCCGGTGCCCAAAGCCGCGCCCTCGGCTGCTTTTACCACCCGTTCCCAGATCTCTTTAACGGTTTGCATTTCAGGGTTCCGTACATAATAATAAACCTCAGCAAAAGCAGGCACCACATTAGGTGCTTCTCCGCCATGCGTAATTACGTAATGGATTCGTGTAGCTGAAGGGATATGCTCACGCATCATGTTCACCATATTGTCCATTGCCTCAACGGCATCCAATGCCGACCGCCCTTTTTCGGGTGCTCCCGACGCATGTGAAGCAACCCCGTAAAATCTGAACTTAGCATTTTTATTAGCAAGCCAGGGTTCGATTGCCGCCGAGTTTTCGTTACCCGGATGCCAGTGCAGTGCGGCGTTTACATCATTAAAAAGTCCAGCCCTTACCATATACACTTTGCCTGATCCGCCCTCTTCCGCGGGACAGCCATATAAGCGGATGGTCCCTTTTGTGCCTGAATTTTTAAGCCAGTCTTTAACCGCGATAGCTGCCGCCACTGATGCGGTACCGAATAAATTATGGCCGCAACCGTGTCCTGCTGCACCGCTGACCAATGCTTTCTGCTCGGGTTGGTCTATATTGGATAAACCTGGCAATGCATCAAACTCTGCCAGGATACCAATAACGGGTTCGCCACTGCCATAAGAAGCCACAAATGCGGTAGGAATATCAGCAACGCCTGCTTTTACATCAAAACCGGCATTTTTTAGTTGATCCTGAAGTAAAGCGGAACTTTTTACTTCCTGATAACCCGGCTCTGCGTAACCCCATATCTGATGGGCAATGTTAGCATATGCTGCTTCCTTACCCTGTATGGAAGCTATGATTTTTTCTTTCTCCGCGTTTTTCTGTGCAGAGGCTATAAGCGCAATGCCCGAGAAAAAACTAAGTAATATGATTCTTTTAATCATGAAAAAACGTTTTGATATTTTGTTAAATCATCAATATAATTTTGCTCGCATTACTTACTGGAATACAGCTGGTTAAATAATAACCGGAATGTACTTTGCGCCTGACCACGAAAAGTGATCTCGGGACCAAAAGCATACAGTTTGCCAGCACCTACCGGGGCTACAAAAGCAGCAACGCCATCTTTTAAATAGGCTTGCCCCCATGCCCAACCGCTATGCAATGGTTTATCGGTATCAAACCAGGCCAGCCGTTTTACACCTTTTGCCGCGGCATCATCATCCAATTTAAATACCGGGCTCCTGTCAAAATCAACATCATTTTCGGCGGGCATACCATAATTGGCAGGCTCTGTGGTTTCAAAACGGGTGTGTAGTAAACTACCTGGTATGTAATATTTCAATGCCGAGATCGGGCGATCCTTACCATTAGGCCCCTTAGTCACCAAGGCATTATGTACAGGTAAACCTAAATGATAAGCCAGGTTAGTACTTGTCCCAATGGTTACTATTGTACCGCCGCTTTCCATGAATTTTTTAAGCTGGGGGATTGATTTTTCAGCCKTGATCTTACCAAGCCACGGCCGGAATTCTGCGACTACAGAATCGGGTTTGGGTTGCCTGTCAGGATATTCACTGCGCTCGGCCCTGCCAACCGGTGGGATAGCACCGGTAACAAATATCAGTACATCGTATTTTTTCCTCAGATCGCCGGCATCAACTTCCTGCGGATAAATGATCTGATAGTTGTAGTGGTATTGTTCCATTAACCAGCGCACCCAACCCGATGGAATAGAACCGCCATAAGTATTCCAGATGCCAATTCGTGTCGGCGAAATTTTAACAGCGCCCGCCGGGGCTTTTTCTATACCGGAAACTTTAAGCCCAAAACCCGATGTTTCTTTAGCAAGCACCGTTTTTGCCTGGGCCGAAGCAGGAATATAAAATGTACCGGGTCCGTCACCCGGTTTATCACTTATACCGTTTGGCAAGCGGTAAACTTTAACACCGGCTTTAAGCAGGTCATTAACCGCTATAAATCCGTTGTTGATGGATGGGCTAATCAGGTAACCGGCCTTTGCTGTAGTTGTAAGACTTAGCGGTGGAGGTGATTGCAGATCGCCATAAGCTATTTTTTGAAACGGTCCGTCAAAACCTTCTACCATACGATCAAACTTAACGCCCATTTGAAAAGCCAATGTCCAGCCGGCGGCATCGTAAGGTTTTATTGGTGGGCCACCCTCATATTGAAAATCGTTAGGGTGATCCTGCGGCTCAAACATATCGATCACATGCGGACGGAAAGCCTGGTCTGTTTTAACAATGTATGATCCGGCAGGGTAGCTTTTGCCTGCTACTGTAAAATCAGCGGTGGCCTTTTCTATCTGGATGCCCGATAAAAGCAGGGAATTAATAAATTTCACTGCAGTTGGGAAATCAGTTTGATCAGCCGGGATAATATACCCACGTGCATCGCGGTTCTTAGGATCCTTTAATACCTGATCATAGTATTTGGCCGGAATATCGCCTTCCCTGCCAAAAGCAAACTCGCCCGATTGGTTGGTACTGCTATCCTTTTTTGCTGGCTTTTTCTCATTTTTATAAGCCATTTTTATGGAATCAATGAATTTTGGATAAAACGTCCAGTGATCACTGTTACCACGCTCAATGGAGTTTTTACCCATACGATAGATATTGTACAACAATTCACTACGGTAACGGGCCGCATAATCCAACACCGCATAGTTCAGCGAAACTGAATAATCAATTGATTGACGGAAATGCCATTTTTGAGGAACTATTGGATTGGGTGTTGCTCCGTTAGGAATTAAGCGTTCAGGAACCAAAGCAACAGTCTCCGGAGTTGGGTTTCCTATAATTTCGGTAAGCAAGCCTACCATATTATGAAAATACGGCGTAGTACGCAGGCCGCCATTCCACCAGGTAGAAAACTGGGAACCTGCACGTTGTGTATAACCGGGTTTCCCCTCCACATTCAGCCGGTTATTCATGGCGGCGCCAACAGCATCAATACTGGTTACAATCAGCGGGTCAAACACATAGTTAAACGGATCGCGGTAAGGAGGCCCAGCCAATACTGACCCGGCCGGACCACGCTGGTGGTGGTTATACATGATCTGTGGTATCCATTCTACAAACAGCTGGCGGCTGATGTTCTGGCTTTCCTTCATGTTCATCATGTAAAAGTCCCGGTTATTGTCATGCCCAACATATTTTTGCCATAAACGGGGCACATTGGTATTACGTTTTTTAGGATCTTTTTCGCCCATGTACCAGTTTGATACCAGCTCCTGCCCATCAGGATTGGCATGTGCCAGCAGGATAATATCGTTCTTTAAAATATTCTGCGTTTCCTCGTCATTGCGGCTCACCAGCTGCCACATAGTTTCAATTAGTTGATGCGCGCCTACCACTTCGGTGGCATGTAAGCCGCCATCAATCCATATTACTGATTTCCCTTCGGATGCAAGGCTTTTGGCTTGCTCATCTGTAAGCCCATCGGCGTGGGCCAGCTTTTGGGAAATATCTTTATAATGATCAAGCTTTTTTAAATTTTCAGGCGAGGAAACGATGAGCATATATTGGTGCCGCCCCTCTTCGGTCATACCAATATCTACCAACCGGGTACGATCAGAAGCAGCCAGTTTCTTAAAATACGCTTCCGTTTGCGTATAATTTGCCAGCTGATAATCATCCCCAATATTAAAACCAAAGTGCTCCTTTGGTGAAGGAACTGTTTGCGCCTGAGATACCGCCGCGTAAAAAAGCATGGGTAAAAGAAGCATCCGGTTAAGTTTTCTTATCATGATCTATTGTTTAATAATGTTTAGTTTTTAGTTTGAATTATTTTGACACGCCAGCCTCGGTCAGCAACAATAACAATGCACGTTGCGTGGCTATATAAGCCTTTTTATCATCAAGCCACCATTCGCCCAAAGCATGTGCACCGCCCGATTTACCACCACTGCCAATTGTTACCGCCGGGATACCTTTTGAAATAGGGATATTTGAATTGGTTGAGCCTACCCCTAAACTGGGCGATGCCTGTAAAAAGCTGGCTGTGGCAATAGCACGCTGCACAAATGGAATGCTGGGATCTTCCATTCCCGAAGGGCGCTCGCCAATTAATTTTACATCAACTGCAAGGTTAGGCCCCAAACGTTTCATTTGGTTTTCTTCTGCAAGAGCCTTCTGAACGGCGTCCTGCAGCATTTTATCTATCCCTGCCAGGCGCTCCGGACTTTCGGACCGCATATCAACTTCCATCCATGATTCAAAAGGAATGGAGTTAACAGAAGTACCACCGCCAATAACACCCACATTATAGGTAACCCGTACCCCTTTTTCACGTGTAAACTTGTCTGCATCCAATACCCAGTAATGAATAGCACGGGCTAACGCGTTATGCGGATTAGCCAATCCAAATGCTCCAGATGAATGACCACCCAAACCTTTATAGGTAATACGGTAACGATGTGAACCCAGGCCACGGTGCACTATCCTATCTACGCTGGTGCCATCTATGGCGATATAAGAGTCAATTTTAGCCGGCCGCGATTCGCTGAACAGGTTTTTTACACCGCGCAAGTCGCCCTGCCCTTCTTCCCCTACCGCGCCTACAAACAACATATCCGCATCTGTTTTTATGTCAGCCTTTTTCACCGCCTTAAGTACCGTGAGTACTACGGCAAGCGCCCTGGTATCGTCAGATATGCCGGGAGCATATAAAGTATCGCCTTTATGAACCACTTTAACATCGGTTCCTTCGGGAAAAACGGTATCCATGTGCCCTTCCAGTGCAACTGTTTTTTTACCCTTTCGGCCTTTAACTTTACCTATTACATTCCCTGCTGTATCAATCCACACAGAATCTGCTCCGGCAGCCTTTAGCATTTCGGCAAATTTCTTAGCCCTCACCGTTTCTTTATATGGAGGCGCTGGTATTTCAGTAAGCAATATATGATCTTCCAGTGTTTGCGGCTGCAGGTCAACAATGGTTTGCAGCGCTTTTTTTACGGGCGATTTTCCGGCTATGGTACTTACCTCCTGGCTATACTGCTTGCCGGCAATAACTATTTTTTTTACTTCCGGGGCTTCTTCCTGGGCGTATAATTTGGGCGCAGCTCCTGCTATCAATAAAAACATTGCTGCCTTTATCGTACTTTTTTTGATAATGCTCATGCTATATTTTTTACAGATTGAATTTCAATTTACCCGTAACCGCAACGGCTACGGGTTTAAAATATTTATACCTGGTTACTGGCTTTTAAACCTTGCACCGGTACGGCAATCACCGGGTTCACCACGTGCTTCATCAACAATGTTATTAAAGAAGGTAACTATCCGGCTACCATCATTCAGGTTAAGTATAAACTTGAATAAAAAGTAATCATTTACCTTAACATCACTCAAGGCAATCCCATTTATGCTTGCCAATTGAGCTGCTGTGAACGTATACGTTTTAGGGAACTCTGTAACCGTATCAAACAACTTATCGTTTGCGCCAACAATGCTGGGCAGCGGGAACTGGGCAATATTTGGATACTGGTTCCCCGGATAAGATATGACGATAGGATAAGCGGGGACACTTGCTTCGGCCCTGTTAAAACTGCTGTATACTTCAATGGATTTTACACCGCTTGTTCCCAGGGCTTCCCAGTTTAATGCGAATGAAAATTGTTCGGCTGCAAGATTTGGGTCTTTCAGGTTAAAAAAGACCACTTTAGCAGCCTGCCGGGTTGGTAATGCCGATTTTGTGGTATCAATTTTAACCGTAGGGACGGCAGTATAAGTGTAGTCCTCCCATTCGTAATGAACTTTCTTACAGGCAACTAATCCCAGCAAGATCAACGACATGGCCAGTAGGAGATTTTTCATATATGTTTTAGTTTGGTAATACTTCATGTTTATTTAGTTAGGTTCAATAAATTATAAGTCAACCATGTTATTTATCCCAAAAAACAGGCGTTATCTGCTGCGCTACCTGAATCTGGCTACCATTAGCGCTAAAAAAGGTATTGGCAGACAGTTCTGTTTGCGAGTAATAAAGCCGAAGCGGAAATACATTTAACGGAGACAACAGCGGACGCAAAACCGGCAGGCCAGTTCGTCTGTAATCATTATACCCTTCCATACCATTGCCGTAATCAGCAATATATTTTTGTGTCATAACCAGGTTTAGCTTTCCACTGTTATCCGCGGCATCATATTGCTCAAGCAGCCTGTTTACAAAACCCGTTATGGCTGACCCGGATAATGTAGCGCCGCCATTTGTTGCCGCATAACTACTTACGCTATTTAAATTTGCGGTAACGCCATCACTAAAATTCTGGCGGGCATCATCACCTGTAGCTAAGGTCAATGCGGCTTCGGCCCTGATAAATTTAACCATCGCGTTAGTGATCAATGGCATGATCCCTGCACCTGTACCATCTGTAACGGCTACCACTTTTGCCGCGCCGGTAGCGCCGGTGTTGGTGAGGTAAAGGTTTGTTAACGGCAGGTTATTAATAGGGGTGTTATCGTATAATCCCCCAGCCGGATAGATCCCAAAAACTGATCTGCGGGATTGATCGGCCGGAGCAGCTGTACCATCGCCCGGGTTACGCCCGTAATAGCCATTACTATTGGTTGAGTTATTTAAGCCGGCAGTTGCATTTTGCCTGAAGATAAAATAACGCAAGCGCGGATCATCGCCATTAAATAACAGGTCCATCCATGATTGGCTTGCATAAAAAGTTTTACCAGCCTGGTAATCGGCACGGTGCCATGGATGACGGTTGTTTGGGTTTTGGTTGGATCCGAATTTAAAAGTAAAGTCAAGGCTATTACTGCTAATTAAAGGTGCCCCGCCGCTTATCAAACCTTTAATAGCTGTAGCCGATTTGGCAGGATCAACCAAACGGATCTGGTTATATAACTTTAGCTTTAATGAATTAGCCATACTGATCCATGAGCTTTTAGTGCCTGTATAAAACACATCTGAAGTTGCCGGAACCAGCGATACTGCTGTTATTTTATTTGCATCGGCAATGCCCTCATCTATTAAAACCAGTAGCTTTTCATAAATGTCTGCTCCTTTATCTAAACCGGGACTGGCGTTTGCCTGACCTTTTTCTGCCGATAAGTAAGGAATATCGCCCCACATATCAACCATTAAGCTGTACAGATAGGCCTTTTCGAATTTAGCAATGGCTACATACCCCCACTGCTGCTGTGTTGTTCCGTTACCAATAACCAATTCCAGATCATTCAGGGTTTGACTGTAAAAGCCATCCCATGAATTGCTAAAATCTGTTCCCTGCTGCTGAAAACGACTTTGGCCGGTAGAGAATACCGTTTGCTGTACAAAGGTTGATGTACCACTGTTAAGCTGGTACATATTACCTACCAGGGATATCTGGGTAGATGGTAATAAAAGTGCTAACTGTGCTGTTGTAGGATTATTGGGGTCGGCGTTTATATCTACAAATTTTTTGCAGGAACTGCTCACCAGCAAAATCCCTGTTAGCAGTAAAATGTATCTTTTATTTCTGAGTTTCATAAAAATACCTAATTTAAATACGTTTAATTTTAATGCTTAAAAGCTGACTCTGAGGTTAATACCAAATCTTTTAGTTGTAGGAACAGCAAGGTTATCATACCCCTGTGAATTACCCACACCTAATGAACTTACTTCAGGATCAAAATTTGTGTATTTAGGAAAGTTTGGCGCATAGTACCAAAGATTCCGCCCGCTCACAGAAATAGACGCCGAGCCGAATGGTGTTCCTTTTAATAGATTTTTTGGTAACTGATAAGAAAAAGATACTTCCCTGAGACGAAATACGGTAGCATCAAATATGGAACCTTCATCAACACCTCCGGGCCCTAAACCACCACTGAAGAAATAATCCTCATAAGATATAGCAACATTATTAGGGATCTCTTTACCGTTAGCATCACGTAATGGCTGTAAAGTTGAAGCATTACCGAGTACTCCCGGTGATACAATTGCAATTTCCCGGTGTTCTGTATCTTTAGTAACACCGCGCGCCATCATTTGCCCAACGGTATTGGAGTAAATTTCACCACCTTTCTTCCAGTCAAACAAAATGCCTAAAGAGAAATTCTTAAAAGTAAAGCTGTTGGTAACACCCAATATAAAATCGGGATTAGGATTACCAATAGCTTGTAATGAACCTGAAATAAGTGGCTTCCCGGTATTAGGATCAATCAGGATATTACCTGTATCATCGCGTGCATAAGCCGTTCCATATATTAAACCATAAGGCCGGCCTACAATATGTACGCTGCTTGTGCCACTGGCTCCCCCGAAAACAAATTGCTTGTAACCGCCCAGATCATTAATAACGTTACGGTTGCGGGTAAATACAGTTGATACATCCCAGTTAAAACCTTTGGGCGAACGGAAGGGTGAAAAATTAAGCCCTACTTCAACACCTTTATTGGTGGCCCTACCCAAATTCAATATCTGCGTGGTAAAGCCTGATGAAGGCGCCGCGGTTACTTCAAATATTTGCGACGTGCTTTTTTTGCTGTAGTAAGTAAAATCCAAACCAATACGGTTATCAAAAAACTGCAGCTCGGTACCTACTTCAAGCTCTGTAATAAATTCGGGCTTTAAATTATCGTTGGTAAGCAAGTTTGCCAGGGTAACCGAATTGTAGGTACTGCCACCAGCAGGTGTAAAGGGTGTACCTATAGAACCGATACCTGAAGATGCTCCTAAAGGTGAATTGATCAGGTAAAACTCGGCCGTCTGGTAGGCGGAAGCCTCATTCCCTACGCGGGTATAACCTGCTCTTATTTTACCAAAATTCAGAATGTTATCAGGTATTTTTAATGCCCTGGTAAATATGAGCGATCCATTGGCGCCGCCATAAAAATAACTCCTGTTATTTGCCGGCAAGGTAGATGATATATCATTACGGCCAACAAGGTTTAACGAAGCGTAGTTTTTATAATCTAAGGTAATGTCTGTAAAAAACGCGTAAAAACGTTGCTCCAAAATGTTGCGGTTATTTACCAGCTGAACCGGGGTTACCGAACTTGTATTGGTGATGGTATTCAGATCTGCAACTATCATTCCGTCGCCATAAAAGGCCTTACGGTTTGTTTCGCGCTGGTTAATGTTGTTACCTAAAATCCATTTTAATGTCAGATTGTTATTAATCGCTTTATTAACGGTAACCAAGAAGGTATTATCAAGCTCCTGGCGATAAATATCATCAGTAGTTATACTTCCGTTAGGGTATGAAGAAGACCCTTTACCTCTTACATTTACTCTCCTGTCTGTATAAGCGTTAAAGCCCGCGGTATTTTGAATGTTTAACCAGGGCAGCGGATCAAATCCGAGTACCAGGTTTCCGTAATACCTGTCGACATTACTGGTAGAGACACTGTGTTTAACAGACCAGTAAGGATTGTCGACTCCTGTATAATCATATACATTGGTACCATCAATTGGGTTTTCGAAAGGGTAATGAGTAAGATCATAACTGGTAGGCGTATACATTAACGCCGACATGATAGAGCCTGTAGAACCCCCGATAGGCGGAGTTTTTTGATCGGTGGTTACATAGTTAATAGAACCGCTTGCATAAAATTTGTTTTCAAGCTTTATGTTGCCACCTATGTTGATAGATGTACGGTTAATTTCGTTATTAGGTACCACGCCGGTGTTGGTGGTTCTGGATACACCGGCGGTAAAGTTTCCTTTTTCGCTACCCGAAGATATATTAACCGCATTTTCATACACACTTCCTGTTTGAAAAAAGTTTTTTACATTTTCTTTAGCGTATGATTTATAGGGTACCTGGATAGGTGTTATTCCATCGGCCTCATAAAACTGCGGAAATACCGCAGAGCTGAATTGCCTTGTTAGCTGAGCCGGAACTGTTGACCGCGTTGGCAAAATGCTTGGAATACCTTCAAATGGTTGCCCCCACGATGCATAAACCCCTTGCCTGTAATCGTTATTAGTACCCTGCCCGTAGCTGGTTTGATAATCAGGCAAGCCGGATACATTTTCAAACGCGTATGAGGTGCTGTACGTAATTTCTGTTCCTTTGCGGCTTTGTTTTTTTCCGGATTTGGTAGTTATAATAACAGCCCCGTTAGCAGCTCTTGAACCGTATAAGGCAGCTGCTGCAGCACCTTTTAATACAGTCATGCTTTGGATGTTATTAGGATCAAGGTCAAATGCCCGGTTGGTAACACCCGATGCGCCAACACTGGTTGCACCTACGTTTGTAAAGCTGGAGTTATCAAACGGAACACCATCAACAACAAATAAGGGTTGATTATTGCCGTTTAGGGATGAGTTACCACGGATAGTGATATTGGTACCCCCACCGGCAACCCCGCCTGATGACTGAATATTAACACCGGCAACTTTGCCCGTTAATGCCCTTAGGGGATCGGGCTCTGATTTTTGAGCCAGCTTGTCGGCATTTACTGTAC
>NZ_JBFUJG010000105.1:0-18189 GCF_056401495.1 Mucilaginibacter sp. P4_E8 | reverse complement strand
GTTTACAAGACTCCCTAAAGGAACTCATAGACTGTTGAAAGTGAAAATATCGCAGTCTCCCCATTAGGAGACCCTGCCGAACATAATTGTTCCGCAGTTCATTTGTTTGATTGGGGCTATTACATTAATTTTGAATGGAATTATAAAGCTGCCGGCAGCTTATCATCAACCTGCAAAAATTAAAAACCAATGCCTGTTGTTTATCATCGCACGCCAGTGGGCATAGCCCGCATTACCGAAGATGAGGGTTATATCTCTTCTATTTCGGCTTTAGACGAAGAACACGAGGTAACATCCCCGTCTACCCCGCTTTTACAAACGGCTATAACACAGCTGGATGAATACTTTGCGGGCTCAAGGAAAACATTTGATATACCTATTAAGCAGCAGGGTACATCTTTTCAGCAACAGGTATGGGAACAATTGCTACAGATAAAGTATGGGAGCACTATCAGTTATGCTCAGCAATCAAATCAAATGAATAGCCCCCTGGCCATAAGGGCCATAGCAGCCGCAAATGGCAAAAATAGTTTATGGATAGTAGTGCCTTGCCACCGGGTTATTGGTTCTGATGGTAGCTTAACCGGTTATGCAGGCGGCCTTTGGCGCAAACAGTGGCTGCTGGAGCATGAAGCTCGTACACTCGGCATTGGGCAAACAAAGCTCGACTTTTAATTTAAGCTTCTACCTTTAGCAAACGGCTCATTTTCTCGTGCAGCTGATAAGGCTGAAATGGTTTTGCAAGCACATCATTCATCCCTGCAGCCAGGGCTTGTTCCTGCTCATGGCCAAATGACGATGCCGAAAGCGATATGATAGGTATACTTCTTTTGGGCTCTTCAAAATCAACACGTATGGTTTTGGCAGCTTCATAACCGTTCATTTCGGGCATGTGTGTATCCATTAAAATGAGGTCATAGTTTTTAGCGGTTAACTTATCAATTGCTTTGCGACCGTTGTCAACTATTTCAGCATCAATGTTCCAGTTCTTTAACATTTTCGACAGCATAAATTGGTTTACCATATTATCTTCAGCAACCAAAACGCTGATATTATTAAAAGGGCTAAGCACTTTATCAGACTTATCGCTCATTTTTCCTGTTGGTTTAGCAGCAATGGTGTGCCAGTTTATAAAGTTAAATATACTTCCCCTGCCCAACTGGCTGGTCACCACCAATTCGCCCCCTTTAAGTTCGGCCAGTTTTTTAACAATGGTTAAACCAAGTCCGGTGCCACCGTATTTGTTTCCGGTATCTTCTTCGGCCTGTTCAAATGAATCAAAAATTTTGTTTAGCCTGTCTGCAGGCACGCCAATGCCCGAATCTTCAACGCTATATTTGAGCCTAACCCTATCGTTATGTTTTTGCATTACCGATACCTTAAGCTTTACATAACCTCTTGGCGTAAATTTGATAGCATTACTCAGCAGGTTCATCAGGATCTGGTTAAGCCTGAGCGAATCAACCATCAGGTTTTGAGGTACGTTATTATCTATTTCAAGTAAAAACTCAATATTGCTTTCATCAGCCCTGAATTTAAGCAGGTCAAAAACAGATTTAATTAAATCATATATATTATTTGGTGTGCGTACAATATTAAACTTACCGGCTTCTATTTTTGAAATATCAAGCACATCATTTATAACGCCAAGTAATGATCTGGATGATGTTTCAAGCAGATCAAGCATATTCTTTTGCTGCTCATTTACATCGGTTGTAAGCAGCAGGCTGGTTATACCTATAATACCATTTACCGGTGTACGCAACTCGTGGCTCATATTGGCCAAAAAGTTTTCTTTTACTTTTTTACCATACTCTGCATCTTCCTTTGATTTGATCAATTGCTCCTGGTAACTTTTTTGAGGAGAAATATCACTGATGTTGAGGAAAATAGTTTTATTGTGATAGGATGCACGACATTCCACCCATATGATACGTTTATCAAAAGTTTCAAACTGCAGTTCAAAAACGGCAAAATTGAGGTTGTCTTTAATAATCTCGCCCAGTTTTTTGCGAAACAATTGCTGTTGGGCATCAACCGATAGGTCAACAATACTTTTACCAAGCAGTTCGGCCGCTTTAAAACCCATGATGTTTTCAACCGCGGGGTTAATGTTATTGATGCGAAGTGTTTGCGCATCAATAGCACATATGATATCGGCCGAGTTTTTTACAACAATAGCAAAGCGCTGCAGCTCTTCATTTTTTAATTTGATTTCGGCCTGGCTGCGCGCGAGGTGCACAAATGAATCAACCTTGGCCGATGTGATGTACGGATCAAGTGGTTTATAAAGATAATCAACCGCACCAGTACCGAGCCCTTTAACCGCATACTTGGTTTCTTTTGATATGGCAGTTACAAAGATCACCATGATATCCCGGGTGCGGGGGTTTGATTTAAGCATTTCAACAAGCTCAAAACCATCCATTTCGGGCATTTGAACATCAACCAGGGCAATGGCAATATGTGTTTCCCAGGCTATTTTAAGTGCCTCATTTGGCGATGTAGTAGAAAAAATGCGAATATCATCACGCTTTAGTAATGCCTCAAGCGCAATTATATTTTCTTCCCGGTCATCAACAATAAGAATGTTAACTGGGGTCATTTAATATTGATTAATGTAGGGTAAATTACTGTGTGCATAAAAGTTTAAATATCTCATCTGTTCTTAAAATATATGCTGCAGCACCAATATTAATAGCGGCTGCCGGCATTTCATCCATTTCTGCATCTTCTGGGTGCTGCGCTATGGTAACAGCCCCACTGTTTTTTAATTTAAGCATCCCATCGGCACCATCCTGGTTTGCACCTGATAATAAAATTGCCATGCAGCGTTCTTTATAAATTTCCGCCGCGCTTTCAAAAGTAACATCAATTGATGGTTTTGAATACCAAACCGCCTCTGAAACATCAAGGCTAAAATAGCCTTCCCTTTCAATCAAAGTATGATAGTTTGCCGGGGCAATGTATATCGTATTCTTTTCAATAATATCCTTGTCCTGTATTTCCCGCAATAACATACGACTGTTTTCGGCAAAAAGTTTCTCTATTTCGCTAAAAAAATTTCTTTTCCGGTGCATAATTATGATCACTGTTTTACCCAAATCGGCGGGCAGCAACTTAACCATCTGGAATAAAAGTTTAAATGAACCTGCCGAACCACCCAGCAATAAAACTTCGGTAGTGCGCCAGCGTTCGAGTAAATTTTTATCAGGACCCAATTTTTTGATAAATATTTTCTTTTTGATTGATCACCTTGAACTTTTTCTTAAAAACATCAGATCGTATAGTTTCTTTACTGCCCAGGCACAAATAACCAAGTGGGCATAAACTTTTATAAAACAACTCTAATATCCGTTCCTGCAGCTCAGTTTCAAAATAAATGAACACGTTACGGCAACTGATCAATTGAAACTCATTAAAAACATCATCTGACACTAAATTATGTACCGAGAACAACGTATTCTGCTTTAACTCATTATGTATAGATGCTGCATCATACAAAATAGTAAAATTATCTGTTATTGAACCTTTCAGGCCTGTAAACTGATAGTTTTCGGCATAGCTTTTTATGTTGCGAAGGCTGTATATCCCCTTACGTGCCTCCTTTAGTACCTCGGTATTAATATCGGTACCGTAAATAAATGATTTTTTGCTTAGCCCTGCATCGCGCAGTAAAATAGCCAGTGAGTAAACCTCCTCACCCGTTGAACAACCCGCACACCATACCTTGGCATGCTGATACGTTGACAGATAAGGGATTACCTGCAAATCTAAAGCTTTATAAAATGACGGATCGCGAAACATCTCAGTAACATTCACCGTAATTTCCTCTAAAAAATCCTGAAAAAAGTGCTGATCATTAACTAAAATATGTTTCAGATCATAAAATGACAGTTTTTTAAGTTGCATTATCCTAATAACCCGCCTTTTTAACGAGGCCTTTGTATAACCCGAAAAATCAAACCCATGCACCCGCTTTACCAGGTCAATAAGTTCAGTTATCTGGGTGGTTGTTATTATAACCGCTGTATCACTCATATTATCTTTCCAGCCACAATTGCATCAATGAAATTAGTCTGTCCATATCAACCGGTTTGGTAATATAATCATTGGCGCCGGCGGCAATACATTTTTCCCGGTCATCTTTCATTGCTTTAGCCGTTAAAGCTATTACTGGCAATTTGGCCCATTTGCTTTGCTTACGTATGTACCTTGTGGCATCATAGCCATCCATTTTAGGCATCATGATATCCATCAATACAATATCAATGTCATGAACCTCTTCCAGTTTAGCTATGGCTTCTTCGCCGTCATTGGCAATTTCAACAATAAGGTCATAGCTTTGCAGGGCGCTGCTGAGCGCAAAAATATTACGCATATCATCATCAACAATAAGCACTTTTTTGCCTTTAATGGCTTCCTTGCCTTTTGTTGGCATTTTTGCTTTAGTAAATGATGGCGAAGCGTCATGTTTATTACTGCCGGTCGATTCGCTGATCTTGTTCAGGAACAAGTTTACTTCATCAATCAACCTATCGGCAGATTTATTGGTTTTTACCACCATGGCATTAGCGTATTGCATCAGTCTGTTAACCGATGTTTTATCAAGCTCCATAGCGGTGTTTACAATTACGGGCAGCGCGCCAAAACGGTCAACTTCTTTTATCTTATCAAGCAGGTCCAGACCAGATATATCAGGCAAATTCAGATCAAGTATCACACATTGGTACTCGTTTTCGTGCAGCATCCTGAAAGCCGACTCACCATCAAATGCCTGGTCAACCGTAATACCCTGACCCTGCATCATATCTTTTAAAGCCTGACTTTGCGCCTTATGATCCTCAACCAATAGTATCTGCTTAAACTTGGTACCGTTTTGCAACATGATATCAGCAAAAAGCTTATCAAGCGTTTCGGTATTTATCGGTTTTTTAAGGAAACTGATGGCCCCTTCGCGGCGTACACGGTTGGCAGCAGCCTCGCCTGCCGACATCAGGTGTACCGGTATATGCATGGTTTCCTCACCGTTCTTTAATTCTTTTAATATTTGCCAGCCGTCCTTACCGGGTAACATGATATCCAATATCACGGCATCAGGCATATTTTCTTTTATGGTTTCAACAGCGTGTGTGCCCTCATATACCATAACAGATTTATAGCCATGTTCACGGGCATAATCCTGCAATATGTTGGCAAAGTTCTTATCATCCTCAACAATTACAACCAGTGGTTCGCGATTATCTTCACGGGTATGTTTTTTAGCCGGCGCTAAAAAGGAGGTCCCGGCATTAAATGTTTGAGCCGTTGGTAATACTTCATCATTAAATACAACCACTGATTTAGCTTCAAAAGGGATGGTTAATACAAACTCGCTGCCTATACCGTGTTCGCTGGTAAGACTTATGCTGCCACCAAGCAGGAAAGCCAGTTCGCGGCTTATAGACAGGCCCAGGCCTGTACCACCGTATTTGCGACTGGTTGAACCATCTGCCTGCTGAAATGCTTCAAATATGATACGCTGCTTTTCGGCAGGTATACCAATGCCCGAATCTTTTATAGCAAAGCTTATGGTATTCTCTTTTTGGCCCAGCGTTGCATTAATGGCTATTGACCCATTCTCGGAGGTAAACTTAAACGCGTTGGAGAGCAGGTTTTTAATAACCTGTTCAACCCTTACCTTATCGGTAAATATGTTTTTGGGGATATTTTTGGCGATGCTGGTGGTATAGTTTATCTTTTTATTGCTGGCCACTTCGGCAAAAAGCATTTCCATATCACCCAAAATTTCAGATACCTTAACATGCTCATTTTGCATATCCAACTTGCCCGATTCAATTTTGGACAGGTCAAGGATATCATTAATGAGCGTAAGCAGATCATTGCCGGCGTTAAAGATCACGCTCGCATATTTTATCTGATCTTCAGAAAGGTTTGCCGGCTTATTATCTTTTAGTATGCGGGCCAGCACCAAAATACTATTTAACGGGGTACGCAGCTCATGGCTCATGTTGGCCAAAAACTCTGATTTATATTTGCCCGTGGTTTCCAGCTCATCAACTTTAAGGTTAATAGCCTGACGGGCTTGTTCAATAGCCTGGTTCTTTTCTTCAAGCAAACTTGCCTTTTCTTCCAGCTCGGCGTTAATGGTACGCAGTTCTTCCTGTTGAACGCGCAGTTCCTCTTCTGATGCCTGCAACATTTCTGTTTTGTTCATCAGCTCTTCGTTGGTAACGCGCATTTCTTCCTGTTGCGCTTCCAGTTCTTCGGCTTGTTGCTGGGTTTCTTCAAACAGGTCATGCATAATGGTGCGCGCCTGAGCGGTGTTAACAGCAATGCCTATATCATTGGCCACAGCCAGTATATAGTCGCTGTAATGGGATGTCAGCTCATTTATATAAGCTACTTCCATTACCCCTTTCATTTTTTTATCAAAAAAGAAAGGAACTATAAAACTTTCGGTTAACGTTTCCTTAACTACTGACGATTCCAGATCGAGCTTATCATTCAGTTTACCCTTAACAACGGCGGCTTTTTGATCATGGGCTACCTGCCCCAGCCACCCCTCAGATAACTGAATTGTTTTTTTAATAAAATCGGGATTGTGAAACGCGTACGATGCATATAACTCAAGGCGCTGGTGCGTTTCGTTAAACAAATAGAATGTACCCGCCGCCGCTTTTGTATAAGTACAAACTTCAGATAATACATTTCCCGACAGTTCCTTTTCGCTCTGTTGCCCCTGCATTTTTTCATTGAGCTGGCTGGTACCGGTAAGCAGCCAGTTCTTGGCCTCGTTTTCGGTAAGTACTTTACCCAGTTCAATGTTGGCCACTTTAATTTCCTCTTCGATCTTTTTCTGCTGATCAAAAGTTGCCTGTATGTAAAAGAACAGAACCAGGATAATGATCAGAAAGACAATAGAACCTCCGATAATAATAATAATGGCCACGTCAGACGCCTTTTGAGAGCTATCTTTACGCGTTGCAAGCACCGTGTTTTCAGTATCAATAATATGGGTAATATGCGTCCTGATCTGATCCATATTCTGCTTACCGTTCAGGAACATCCTGTTCTGAACCATATATTCAAGCCCCTTGCTTTCGCGGGTATCAATATTCAGTTTCAGAATATTACGCTGATCGGCGACTATAGATGTTAATGAATCTATCCTTTTTTGCTGTAACAGATTATCTTTTGTTAGGTCTCTGAGCGATTGCAGATCAACACTGATACGGGGTAAAGCTTCGTTATAAGGCTCAAGAAATGCCTTATTATTGGTAGCGCCATAACCGCGCATACCTGTTTCTGCATCAGTAAGATGTTGCAATAAATTATTTGACGACTTAATTACCTTTTGGGTATGATCAACCCAATCGGTATCATCTTCTAATTGTCTGATGCTGGTGTAGGCTAATACACCAACTACGAAAACAAGTATAATAGATACAACAAAGCCTGCTAATACCTGCCGGCGAAAAGAAAATTTCAACATGTAGACGCGTTATTTATCAGGTACAAATATGTTTAAAAAAAACCTTTTTACTTAGTAAAAAGGTTAATAAACATTTAAGGAATAGTTTATTAGCTGTTTGTTTCGGGCGCCTTAATTGTAATTTTTCTGATACTTAAAGCACCCGCAAGTGCAAGCCCAGCGCCTGTAAACAATACATACCATCCCCATTTAAATTTAACTTGCCTGGCCAAAAAGGCTTCGAACTTATGAAAGGGAATAAAACTAAAGGCAAAGTGAATTTTTAACAGCGCTGCAATAAGCAGCATGACCACCAAAATCACACTTCCCCACGCGGCCGCGCGGATAATTTTTGGCTGGTTTAAAAATGAAGCAGCTATACCTATTATGGCCACCAATAACATGACCAGGCCATAAGGCTGGTTAAGCTGATAAACATTCCAGTTCATGATATGAAAAGGGCGCAGCAAGGGGCAATAGGTACCGGCAAAAATTAAAACAAAACCTACAAATGATAAAATTGAACTAATACGCATAAGGTAAGGGGATATTTTTCAGTATCAAGTAGTCAGTATCAAGTATCAAGATTTATTTTTAGGCTATCTACGCTTTGCGAAGCTATCTTGATACTTGATACTGGCTACTTGATACCCTATATTACTAAAGTTAAGTTTTATTGTTTTATTTCCATTTTATCGGCAAAGTGGGCACAGTAATCGCGCAGGTCTTCAACAATGTTTTTTTCGCCGGTGGCGCGTAAAAAGCTATCACCCATGGTTTGCAGGGTTTCATAAAAAAACCGTTTCATTTCATCAACAGGCATATCTTTTGTCCAAAGGTCAATGCGCAGGGTGTTTTTATAGTTTTGATCCCAAAGGGCCAGCATAAACGACTTTACAGGCAATGCTTCTTTACTGGCAGAATCGGTTGATTCCCACATAATGGTTTCAGGAACATTGTTATCATCAAGGTTTACAGTCAGCTTTATTTCAGCAGTTTTCATTGTTAATGCGTTTTATAGTAATCAAATTATCAAGCCGCAAGTATCCTATTTTTTAACCTACGGGCATATAATACTTTTGTAATTTTTAATGTCCCTAATCCTCTTTATAAAGGAATCCAAGAAGGCATTATTTAACAAGTAAAAATATAATAACAACCAGGACAATAAAGCATGACTCTATGATCCATAGTTTTTTAAGTTCGGCAAAAAAGTTACGGAATATCAGATCGAGAAAAAATACCACGGCAGCAAACAGTAAAAATATCCAGCCTATGGTAGTACTCCAGGTTTCAAGTGGCCTGCCCGCAATATGGGCGCCATATATCCAAATATAAGCTGCCATCACAATAAAAAAAGTAGTGGCAAAATTTAAAGGGGTAATGCGGAGTTTCATCCAAAAATAATTATTGAATTAGTGATTTATTGAATTAGTGACTTTTTCTTAGTAAGCGAAAATTCTTTTACTGCTTCATCTGCACATCTGAGATCTGCATATCTGCACATTTATTCTCTTGTTAATGCTTTTTTCTGAATGATTTATTTTTTGGACCACCTTTGCCTGCTTTTGAACCAAATTTTGCTTTGCCTTTAGCAGCATCGAATTTTTTACGCTGATTAAGGGTTTTCTTTTCGTGAAAGGCACCTTTAAAGTCAGGGTCGTCTTTACGCTTTTGCATGTCGATCTCTTTATTCTGTTCCTGTCTTTCGTCGTAACCGGTTTCCTCTATAAATACATCATCCGGAATAGTTGAAACCGGGATAGTTTGCTTGATCAGTTTTTCTATCTTTTTAAGATAGTACTCCTCGGCCGGACCACAAAAGGTTATGGCCTCGCCCGATTGCAGGGCCCTGCCGGTACGCCCAATGCGGTGCACATAATCCTCAATTACCACGGGCACATCAAAATTGATCACATGGCTCACATCGCTCACATCAATGCCGCGCGATGCCACATCAGTTGCTACCAGGATCTTCACCTCATCGTTCTTAAAAGCATTGATGGAGTTGATCCTTGTATTTTGCCCTTTGTTTGCATGCAACACCTTTACCTCTTTTTCGCCGAACTTACGCAGCAAAAATTTGTACACATCTTCGGCAGCCACACGGGTTTTACAAAATATGATAAGCTTGGTGATATCACCTTCCTGATCGAGCAGTTTTTTGAGCAGGTTTATCTTAGTTTTATTGTTGGGCACATGGTACAAGTGCTGGTTTACCGTTTGTGCCGGGGTAGCCTGTGGAGTAACCTCAATAACCGTTGGATACTCCAGGAAATTATTGGATAGCTCATGGATCTTATCGCTCATGGTTGCCGAAAAAAGCAGGTTTTGCCTTTTAACGGGTACCACTTCCAGTATGCGGTTTATCTGGGGCATAAAGCCCATATCCATCATTTTATCGGCCTCATCCAAAACAAGCACCTGCAGGGTTTTGGTTACGATGTGGCCTGCCAGGTAAATATCCATAAAGCGGCCGGGAGTGGCCACAATAATATCAACCCCTTTATTGATCTGTTCAATTTGTGTTTTAGGGCCCAGGCCACCGTACAATACCACCACCCGCAGATCGGTATTGGCGGCGAAGGTTTTTACATTCTCTTCTATCTGCATGGCCAGTTCGCGGGTTGGCGAAATGATGAGCGCGCGCGGGTTATCGCCCTGCGCATATTTCAGCCTCATGATAATGGGCAACACATAGGCCGCCGTTTTACCGGTGCCGGTTTGTGCTATACCCATTACATCCTGCCCGTTTAAAATTGGCGGAATGGCTTTTTGCTGTATAGGCGTAGCTTCGGTATAACCGGCATCGGCTATCGCGTTTAAAATTTGCCGGTTAAAATTAAATTCTTCAAAAGTTACACCCATGCCGCAAAGATAGGCTTTTTGTTGAAGTAGGGCGAAAAGCGAGATAAGGAGTGAGAATCAGGAGATAGGATAAACTGAAAATTAGTTATTATTGGAGATAAATAAGGCAACTATGACCTACGACTTTTTTGCGGCAAAAGCAGATAAAATTGATGTGTTAAATTTCATTTTTGAGGAAACCGATCTGCAGATTTTTGACCTAAGCTCGCCGTATGGGCAAAAGGTCAGTGAGTATAAAAGCATTGGTGAAATAGCAGCAAAATTCAATCTGCATGAGGAAACATTTGGCCTTACCTTTCAGATGTGGTCGCCAGGGTTTAAAGTTGAGCCGATATTTGAAAAAGTTGATCTTAATTCTAAAAAATGCCAGGGGCATACCTTTAGATACTCAACAGTAGGTTGGGGGTTGATACAATTATATTTTGGCGGCGCTGATACCAGTTTCAACCTCAAGTACCTGCATCGTTCACACATCGGTCACTTTAACCAAAAAGGTGCCCTGGCACGCCATAATCTTCCTTCCAATTCGTATATGGGCGACGCGAATAAGTGGAATTGGCCCGAAATTGAAAAAACCTCCCGCAAACTAAAATATCAGATCCACAATAAACTCGCGGTAAAAAAAATGGGATCAAATGGTGTGTTAAAAGGGGCTGAAATTTTAGAAGGTCAGGGTTTTGCCTTAGGATAAGTATTTCATGAACTAAAGATGAATATTTTAGTTCAAAATCCATAGTTCAAGCTAAAGAACTCACTTTGGCGTTTATTCTTAAATTTGCTGCAATTAATCGAATCCGAAATCGAATATCCGAAATCCAAAATGGCTAAAATCCTCATCAAATCAGCAACCGTAGTTAACGAAGGTCGGCAATACATTGCTGATGTACTGGTAAAAGATGGCTTTATTGAGCGTATAGATGCAAACATTGACACCACCGCCGATGAGGTGATCAACGCCGAAGGCCTGCACTTGCTGCCCGGCTGTATTGACGATCAGGTGCATTTTCGCGAACCGGGTTTAATACATAAGGCCAATATCCGTTCAGAATCACGCGCGGCAGTGGCCGGGGGCATCACTTCTTTTATGGAAATGCCCAATACCGTACCCAATACCTTAACACAAAAACTACTTGAAGATAAATATGAGATAGCCTCGCGCAGTTCACTGGCCAACTACTCGTTTTTTATGGGGGCCTCAAATGACAACCTCGACGAAGTAATGCGTACAGATACCGCCAATGTTTGCGGCATCAAAGTGTTCATGGGCTCGTCGACCGGCAACATGCTGGTTGATAATCCGCGTACTTTGGATAACCTTTTCGCGCAATCGCCCATGCTTATCGCTGTGCATTGCGAAGACGAGGCTACCATTCAAAGCAACCTGAACCATTACAAACAACTGATGGGCCAAAATATACCAGTGAGGCTGCACCCAAAGATCAGGAGCGAGGAGGCCTGTTACCTGTCATCATCATTAGCAGTGGAACTGGCAAAAAAACATAATACCCGTCTGCATATCCTGCACATATCAACCGCTAAGGAAACCCAGCTATTTGATAACAAAACCCCGCTAAAAGATAAACGTATTACCGCCGAAGCATGCGTGCACCACCTGTGGTTTTCTGATGCGGATTACGAAACCAAAGGCAACTTTATAAAATGGAACCCGGCGGTAAAAACCATTGATGATCGAGATGCCATTTTGCAGGCCGTACTTGATGGCCACATAGATGTAATTGCTACCGATCATGCCCCACATACTTTGGACGAAAAGGAGCTGCCTTACCTGCAGGCCCCATCGGGCGGTCCGTTGGTACAACACGCCCTGCCCGCCATGCTGGAGTTGTATCATCACAACAAAATAAGCCTGGAACAAATAACCGAAAAAATGGCTCACAACGTGGCCACCTGTTTCCAGATCGATAAGCGCGGTTTCATCCGCGAAGGCTACTGGGCCGACCTGGTACTGGTGAATTTGAACAAACCCTGGAACGTAAACAAAGGCAATATTTTATACCATTGCGGCTGGAGCCCGTTTGAAGGGACCACTTTCCGCTCGCAAATTGCTTACACTTTGGTATCGGGAAATATCGCTTTCGCTAACGGAAGTTTAATTGAAGGTAAATCTGGTAAGCGTTTGAATTTTAATCGTTAATAAATTTAAAAAATAGAAAATACAGAATTTTCTGTATGAGAAAAACACCTCATTTCGAGGTATGAAGCTCCCCCGACAGACTAAGCCGTGTTATGGCGGGGACTTCAAATTTGTCATCCTGAGGCACGAAGGATCTATTCACGAACTATGCAAATTGCGGAATAGATCCTTCGCTATCGCTCAGGATGACAAATCAAAAAGAGAGCTCACCCCCCGCAGTTATTTCATATCAGTTTCGCAGGCCAGAGGCCTGGTAATAACGGTCACTCGACTGGAGAGATATATACCAGGATTACAATCTACCCAACACCTGTTGTGTGTGACGAGTGCTTAATATGGTTTGTCAGTCTGGCGTAAGTATGCCTGACTGGCTGGTAAGCGAATAATAGCTACTCATACCTTAATAAATTGAAAGTGGTGACAGTGTTTTGTCAGTAGGGTTAAATATGCAAATACTTGATTATCAGATATTGATTAGTGTTCATGAGCGTTCACGGGTGTACATATGAACACTATAAGGTTTTCCGTTACCCCTCGTGTGACGGTGAATAAGTCATGCCGAATTTATTTTGGCATCCCACGGGACAGGCTTACCAATATGTAGATGGCCCTGCTTATGGGATGCTAAAACAAGTTCAGCATGACTTTTGGTTTTGTCTACTTCACCCCTACATAAACTTCCACCTCCGCATCTTCGGGGTTTTGGGCTTTGGTGCTGTAAAGATCAAAGTCGGCGGTGTACCTCCTGTTCAGACTGCTGTTCCATATATGCTGCCAGGTTTCAGCTACACAATCAGGTAAGCGGCCTTTTGCGGTATACTTCAAATAGGTGCCCGGGGCTACAATCAGGCTGATCAAGCCAACTGGTATGTTATCAGGCGAGTTTACCCGGCAACCCAGTACTGTTGTATAAAAACCATTTTGGTCGCTTTCGTAATCTGTGTAAACACAGTAAACATCATCGTTTATCCTGTTCACAATTTGCAGCAAAATACCCTCATCCATAAACCGCTCCCAAAGCTCACCAATATCCTTTGCCGATTGTCCGTTGGCATTTGTGGTGCGTACCGAAATGCCCACCAAAAAGAAGCCTTTTATATCAATTGTATCCATAATTCAGGTTATCACTATTTGTTATATCTCTATATAAATAATTTTACATCAATTTATTACAAAGATTATATAAATAATTAAATTAAGTTAATTATTACTCAATCATTTTTCGTAATCCTTCAAAAACACCCTTCCAATTTTGTTCTGAATGCTCCTTTGCTTCCTGATTTTTAATATTGTCCTGGGTAATATGCAGGGTTGTTTCGCCATTATTTTCAGACAGTGCATAGGAGATATTGGCGTAGTTTTCGGGCTTGTCATCGGTACCTGCCATACTGCTCCAGTAACTATATTTTACAAATTTACCTGGATCAATTTCCAGGATCTTTCCGTGGTCTTCGTATTTCTTCCCATCCCATTCACCGCTAAAAGTAATGGGCTCCCCTACCTTCCAGCTGGAGTCTAATTGGGTGCCAAAAAAGTATGCTTTTACCATTTCAGGATCGGTAAGGCCCTGCCATACTTTGGCGGCGGGTGCCTTAAATTTCAATTCGGTGTTTAATGTTAGCTTTTCCATAATGCAGTTTTATTTGTTTAAAATGGTTAGTTTTCCTGTTATCATTTGTGCTTTTATCCGGGCAAAATCCTGCTCTGGTATCTCCAAAAAACCAAAGCGAAAAGGATACCCCCACAACTTTTTATTGGGTATAAAATCAAGTTCATCAACCAGGGGGACAATGGGAGTTTCGGTGCTTTTGTAAAACTTTACGTTACGGCGCCAGGGCATAAAGTCGTCACTCATTTTGTGCTGATAGATCTCTTCATCTGCTGCCTGCCCAATGGCCGTAAAAGCCTTACAAGGTTCGGTTTCGTTCATGGTTTGTTTGGGCGAATAAAAAAGCACCCAGTCGCCGGCATGTACCCGTTTCAGGGCAGCTTGTTTGCCATGATTGGCCTGCATAAATCCCCCGGCAACACCACGGGCTATATGATCTTTTGAAGCTACGGTTATCCAGTATTTCATTTCTGTTAATTGTTAAACCACGCAACACTATCATAACAACATGTTGTATGCATTGTTCAACAAATTAAACGCGGGGTAATGACAACCCTATGTCAACAGGAAAAATGAGGGTTAATTATTCTTTTGAGCGATAGCATTGGCTATGATGCTTATCTTCTCTTTTAAATGATCGGGGCTTATGATCTCGGCATGGTCGCCAAACATCATGAACCAGCGGGCAAAACCTTCTATTGATGTGGTTAAAAAGGTCATTTCAATTTTGTTGCCGATGGCTTTTTCTGATATAAAACCGCTGTAATATTTTTGATGCTCCAGGTAATGTGCTATCTCTTTGTCTACTTTGATCATTACAGTTTCCAACTGCTTTTCTTTAGCGGTTTGGGCAATATAGGCTTTCAGGGTAGGGTGTCTGCTGTTATTGTATATAGTGTCGGTAATGATCAGTCTACTTATCCTGTCAATCCTGAAATCGCGGTAATCATTCCGTAAACGGCAATACGCTATTAAATGCCAAAAGCTATCGAGGTAAAAAATGCCAACAGGCTCTACATCCCTTTTGGTAAACTCCTGGCTATGGCCGGCAAAATAATCGATAGATAAAAGCTTTTTTTGTACAATACTGTCCAGTATGGTCTGGATATGGTCGGTATTGCCGGTGGCCCGTTTCTGACTATGGCTTTTTAAAACTTCAATACTACCATCCAGATCTTCCAGTGCATCCTTTTCGGCGGTTTTTAATATGGCCCGCACCTTATACATGGCCGACTGGTGGTGCTTCATGGTTGTTGAATCGGTTAGCTTTTCAACAAACTTTTCGGCGGTTAAAAAAGCGGTGGCCTCTTCACGAGTAAACATTACGGGGGGCAAACGGTAACCATCCATAATTGAATAACCTACACCGGCCTCACCYATAAGGGGGATGCCCGCTTCTTCCAGTGTCCTCACATCGCGGTATACCGTACGTAAACTGATGTTAAAACGCTCGGCTATATCAGCAGCTTTTACAACCCTGCGCGATTGTAGCTGTATTAAAATAGCCGAAATACGGTCGATGCGGTTCATGACATCAAATTAAGCAAAAAACAAGTTACCTTTGATTAAATATTTCACTTACCGCTATGGCTAACGAAACTGACGAAAAGATCATAACGCTGGAAACCTATTATGATGTTATGCTGGCACACATTATCCGCACCAAGCTGGAGGATAACGGTATACCCTGTTTTATCGCTGATGAAAACACCATAGGCGCCAATCCGTTATACAACCAGGCGGTAGGCGGCGTTAAGCTGAAAATATTTGAGCGCGACCTTGAAAAATGCCGTGAGATACTGGCCACCGAAGGCGATCTGCATGACCAGGACCATGTAGAAATAGACGAAGAATCAAACAACGTGATCATTTGCCCTTACTGCGCATCTACCAACATTGGCCCGGCCGATCCCGGTAAGTTTTCATCCTTTTTATCGGCTGTTTTTCCGTTTTATAATACCAAAGCCTGGCACTGTTTTAACTGCCTGCAGGATTTTGAGTAAAAACGCAGCTAAAACAGTTTATTGAGGCATTTTTTCCACGTTTTTTTTATCTTAGCGGTATGTATAACCGCCGTAAATTCATCCAAATATCTGCTGCCGGTGCTTCGCTGGCTGCGCTGTCAAATTCAGCGATAGCAAAATCAATATCATCAATCACTGATACCAGTTTACCCATCGTAATATCAACCTGGGATTTTGGCATTATAGCCAATAAAGGGGCATGGAAGGTACTTTCGACCGGCGGTCGCGCGCTTGATGCTATAGAAGCCGGTGCCCGGATCCCGGAAGCTGAGGATATTACCAATCATACGGTTGGCCGCACCGGTCTTCCTGATCGTGACGGGCATGTAACTTTGGATTCATGTATTATGGATGAGTTTGGTAATTGCGGCTCGGTTGCGGCCATGGAAGATATCGCCCATCCCATATCGGTAGCCCGTTTGGTGATGGAAAAAACCCCGCATGTAATGCTGGTTGGTGAGGGCGCTACCCAATTTGCCGTTGAGCAGGGTATGAAGAAAGAAAAACTGCTAACTCCCGAATCAGAAAAAATATGGAAAGAATGGCTTAAAACAGCCAAATACAGCCCGGTAATGAATATTGAGAACGGTCAAAAACCCGGCGACAAATACAACCACGATACCATTGGTATGCTGGCTATTGATGCCAAAGGCAATATATCAGGCGGATGTACTACCAGTGGTATGGCATTTAAACTGCACGGCCGTGTGGGTGATAGCCCCATTATTGGCGCTGGTCTATATATAGATAATGAAGTTGGCGGCGCCACATCAACCGGTGTGGGCGAAGAGGTGATACGTAATGTGGGCAGCTTTTTGGTGGTTGAACTGATGCGCCAGGGCCTATCGCCAGAGGATGCTTGTAAAGAGGCAGTAAACCGCATCATTAAAAAGAAACCCGAGATAGCCAAAAAGATACAGGTAGGCTTTTTAGCCATCAACAAAAAAGGCGAATATGGCGCTTATGCTATACAAAGTGGTTTTTCATTCGCGGTTTGTAATGCACAGCAACAGGATCTTTTGATCAAGGGAAAAAGTTATTATTCTTAGTACAGGTGTGGTGATCAGGGTGCGGGTTGCCTGATTGCCGGTAGAGATTTTATATATAACAACTCGCAAAATACCCCTAATTAAACAAAACAATGAGTGAGCCCACAAAACATAAACATCAAACCAGGAGTCACGCTACTGGCGTTTCTCTTGAGGTTTGCGCTAACTCTGTTACCTCGGCACTGGCTGCCCAGGAGGGCGGGGCAGTACGGGTTGAGCTGTGCRAAAATTTAAAAGAAGGTGGCACTACCCCATCGCCTGGTCAAATATTGCAAGCCCGCAGTTTACTGCACATCAAACTGTACGTTTTAATACGCCCGCGTGGCGGCGACTTTTTATACACCGACCTGGAATATAAAATTATGCTTGCCGATATCAGGTATTGCATTGAGGCAGGCTGCGACGGTATTGTAATAGGCATGTTGAATGCCGATGGCAGCATTGATAAAGAACGCTGCCTTGAAATGGTGCGCCTGGCTAAACAATGGGGATTAGGTGTTACCTTTCACCGGGCATTTGATATGTGTGCCGATCAGTTACAGGCCCTTGATGACATTATTGAGATAGGTTGCGAGCGCATATTAACTTCGGGCGGAAAAACCACCGCTATTGAAGGCGCAACCGCCATCAATAAGCTGGTTGAAAAAGCCGCCGGTCGCCTTAGCATCATGCCGGGCAGCGGTGTAAGCGAAGCAAACGTAGCCGATATTGTTCATTTTACCGGGGTGAGCGAAGTGCATTCATCAGCCCGTACCCAGATACAAAGCAAAATGCAGTACCAAAACCATATTTTAATGGGTAATGCATCCGGTGATGAATATAGCATTGATATTACCGATGTGGGCAGGGTGCGTGAGTTGGTTAGATTGGCAAATAGTTGATTTTGAGAAATAAGAGATTAGAATCAAGAAATAAGAAAAACCATGTCATCGCTGTAAGGCACGAAGCAATCTTTTTCACCACCTTGTCATTCTGAGCGTAGAGCTCTTCATCCTTGCATTCGTATAACC
>NZ_JBFUJG010000104.1:0-18294 GCF_056401495.1 Mucilaginibacter sp. P4_E8 | reverse complement strand
GAGTTAAGGCTTTATTACGAAAGGAAAGTCAACGTCGAGAAGAAGAATAAAATGAGTGTCATAAACGCTGTAAGAAATAAACTTGTACAACGTATTTTCTCCTGTGTAAGACAAAATAGAAAATATGAAAAAAATTATCTCAAATTAGTTGCTTAGATCATAGAAATCGAGGAAGCCCCCTCTAAATCTCCCCCGGGAGGGGAGACTTTTATTTTTAAGCCCTCCCTTCCGGGGAGGGTTGGGTGGGGCTAATTGCTTCGTACCTCGCAATGACGCTTTTTTTTAACTGCAGTTCCCACCAAAAATAATTGAACCAATAATCCCCTTAACAATTCCATAATACATCAATATTTTGATTTAACACACGCTTTAAGTATCTTAAAGGCGCATTAAATCAAACTTATGGCAACAGTCCCTACAGAGCAGTTAAAAAGAGTATTAAAACCTGTTCACTTATGGGCAATAGCTGTTGGGCTGGTTATATCAGGCGAATATTTTGGCTGGAATTTAGGTTGGGCCGTATCGGGTACTATTGGCTTTTTGATAGCCACATTGGTTATTACGCTGATGTATATTACCTTTATTTTCAGCTATACAGAGCTTACCACCTCAATTCCACATGCAGGTGGCGCTTTTGCTTATGCCTACCGGGCAATGGGTCCCATTGGAGGATTAATAGCGGGTTATGCTACGCTTATTGATTTCCTGCTGGCATCGCCTGCTATAGCCATTTCGTTGGGGAGCTACCTGCATTTTTTATACCCGACTATTCCCATTATGCAATCGGCAATGTTGTTTAATGTGGCGTTTATTATCCTCAATATATCGGGGGTAAAAGAATCAGCTACATTTTCAGTGTTCATCACCATATTGGCTGTAGCCGAATTATTGCTGTATATGGGTATTGTATCGCCACATTTTAAAATGGATAACTATTTAAGCAATCCGATGCCCTTTGGTTGGGCTGGAGTATTTGCCGCCTTGCCCTTTGCGGTTTGGTTTTACCTGGCCATAGAAGGAGTGGCCATGGTGGCCGAAGAAGTAAAAGAACCAAAAAAGAATATCCCACGCGGTTATATATCGGCATTGGCAACGCTGGTGTTTTTGGCCCTGGGTGTCATGATATTAACCGGTGGCATCACAGATTGGCGCAAACTCAGCAACCTTGATTATCCACTACCTGAAGCCATTGGTATAGTTTTAGGCAAAACCAACGGACTTACCAAAATATTTGCCAGCATAGGCTTGTTTGGGTTGATAGCATCTTTACATGGTACTATTCTGGCATCGTCAAGGCAGGTATTTGCCATGGCTCGCAGCGGTTATTTGCCCAGAGGATTGGCCAATATCAACCATCGCTTTAAAACACCGCATTGGGCGCTTGTTGCCGGCGGTGTAGTTAGCTTTGCAGCCATTTATAGCGGTACTACAGCGCAGATCATTGTCCTTTCGGTACTTGGGGCTATTGTAATGTATATGATGAGCATGATGAGCTTATTTATCCTTCGCAAGAAAGAGCCACGGCTCGAACGGCCTTTCGCAGCACCATTTTACCCGGTGTTCCCGGCAACAGCGCTAATTATATCAGTGGTATGCTTGTTTGCCATCATCTATTTTAACGTACTCGTAAGTTTGATATTTTTTGCAGGATTGGTTGTTGTTATATTAACTTTTATGCTGATGGGAAAACATAAAGTACAGCTTACAGATGAATTTATGATGCCCGGCCCTGATTTTGCAAAATAATAATTATAAAGTGCCTAATGAGTGACCAATGAATTAATTAACCGGATAGAATGGCCTATAAGCATACCATACGCAACAAAGTATATAAGTTTAACGACCTGCGAACTTTGCTGGGCAAGGCCTCACCATACCGCTCGGGTGATGAGTTGGCGGGGGTGTGCGCCGAAAGCTATGAGGAGCGGATAGCAGCACAGATCACATTGGCTGACGTGCCTTTAAAAACATTTCTGAATGAGGTGGTGATTCCTTATGAACAGGATGAAATAACAAGGTTAATTATTGATAATCAAGACATTAGTACTTTTAACTTAATAAGTCATTTAACTGTTGGTGAACTGCGTGATTGGTTGTTAAGCGATGAAACAGACACAGAAACATTGACTGAGATTGCCTTTGGACTTACACCTGAAATGGCCGCAGCAGTCTCCAAACTGATGCGCAACCAGGACCTGATAGCGGTTGCCAAAAAATGCTCGGTCGTTACCAGTTTCCGCAATACGATAGGCTTAAAGGGACATTTCAGCACCCGCTTACAACCTAATCACCCAACAGATGACCCTAAAGGTGTTGCGGCAAGCATTATTGATGGCTTATTACATTGTAGTGGTGATGCGGTTATTGGTATTAACCCGGCTACGGATAGTCCTGCAGCAGTAAGCGGTTTATTACGGTTGATGGATAATTTTCGGAATCAATTTGATATCCCTACACAAACTTGTGTATTAAGCCATATTACCACCACACTGCAACTTATTAATGAAGGCGCCCCGGTTGATCTTTGCTTTCAGTCCATAGCCGGAACAGAGCAGGCTAACACCAGCTTTGGTGTTAATCTTCATTTAATTGAGGAAGCCTACCAGGCTACCTTATCCTTAAACCGAGGAACCGTAGGCAATAACGTGATGTATTTTGAAACCGGTCAGGGTAGCGCCTTATCTGCCAATGCTAATTTTGGAGTTGATCAGCAAACCTGCGAAGTAAGGGCTTATGCGGTGGCCCGAAAGTTTAAACCATTACTGGTCAATACAGTTGTAGGCTTTATCGGGCCTGAATATTTATATGATGGCAAACAAATTATACGTGCCGCTTTAGAGGATCATTTTTGTGGAAAGCTGCTTGGTTTACCTATGGGTGTTGATGTTTGCTATACTAACCATGCCGAGGCGGATCAGGATGATATGGATAACCTGCTTACCCTGCTGGGCGTAGCTGGTTGTAATTTTATCATGGGTATTCCTGGTGCCGATGATATTATGCTCAATTATCAGTCTACCTCGTTTCATGATGCTTTGTACCTGCGTAAAGTGCTTGGTTTAAGGCCTGCACCCGAATTTGAGCGATGGCTCATCAAACAAGGGATAGTAGATTTCAAAGGAAATATGCTGCCTGTCAGTTCATCGCATGGATTATTGGGTGCTCATTTTGAATTTTGACTATGAAGAGAAACGTCCCACAGGAAATAGAATCATTAAAGGCGCTGCAGGAGTTTACTTCGGCCCGGATAGCTATTGGACGAGTGGGTATCAGCATCCCGTTAAAGCAGTCGCTGGAGTTTAAACTGGCTCATGCCCATGCACGTGACGCGGTTTATTCTGAATTGAATATCAATGATTTAACTGGTGTACTTAAACAATTTGATCTGCCCGTTTTACACCTGAACAGCAGGGTTAATGATCGCCGGCAATACCTGCAAAGACCGGATCTGGGACGTCGGTTAAATGATGGATCCCTTGATCTGCTTCGTGATCACCATACGGAAACCGATATTGCTATTATTTTAGCTGATGGTTTATCGGCCACCGCGGTTAACGAAAACGCCGTAGGCTTATTACAGGCACTTATTCCGCAGTTATTAGCAGCAGGTTTTAAGCTGGCACCTATAAGTATGGTTGAACAGGGCAGGGTTGCCATTGGCGATGATATTGGTCATGGACTAAATGCAAAACTTTCCCTCGTGCTTATTGGGGAACGCCCAGGGCTAAGTTCGGCAGATAGTCTGGGTGCATATCTTACTTATAATCCAAAACCAGGCCTTACCGATGAGATGCGTAATTGCATATCCAACATCAGGCCCGGCGGCTTAATCTACAAAAAAGCAGCTAAAAAAATATTTTACCTGATTAGTGAAGCTTTTAAACGTAAGCTATCGGGTGTAGATTTAAAGGATAACGCAGGGCTGTTAGGTTGAAAGCTGAAAGCAAAAAGCCTAAGGCTGAAAGCTAAACACAGTAATAGCTTTGAGCTTTTTGCTTTAGGCTTTTTGCTTCTCTCTTATTTTTTTCTCGCTTCAATAGTTCCATTAAAAGAAATAGGAGTGCGGTTACTACTGATCACCTGTAATGATGCATAACCGTCTGATGATATGCTAAGCATCATGGATTGTACATCTCGCCAGTCGCTAACGTTTTTATCTTTGCCGATTGGTTTTATGGTAACAGTCCAGCCTCCTTTTTTACCTGCTTTTGAATTATAAGTAAAATGGGTATTAGTAAATTTGATACCACCCTCGGTAGGGTTATAAGGCGCAGCATATGATCTGCCAAAATAAGGTAAGAATGCGATAATGGTATCTTTAGATACTACCAGGTCATAATTAGAAGTTAATGACATACTGGCGCCCCTGGAAGGGATGACATAGTTAGCATTGAATATATAGTTTTGGGCTTCAACCATACTCTTAATTTCGGCAACATGAGCGGCTTTTTTGTCCTTACGGGTGGTTTGTGCATAAGCCACATTTAAACTTATAAAAGCCAGCACCAATAATATTGATATTTTCTTTAATGATTTCATAATTAAGTATTTGATGGTTAGACGATGAAGTAGTATTTAGGTTTAATTACATCAAATTTAATCATTATTTAAAACAAAAAAGCCACCCGTTTATGCGGGGTGGCCTTAAAATATTTAAGCTATTATTTTATATTAAATTAACGCTGCGGTTAACAAATTCAGTAAGCTCGGCACCGGTTAATAAGCCTTGCGAAAGCAGGGCCAGGTCAAACGCCTGTTTTGAAAGCTGTGCCTGTACTTCTTCACTCTCTTCCTGCAATATGCGGGTGATCAGTTTGTGGTTTCCATTTACAACTACCTTATAATTATCGGGCATGTTACCATAAAAACCCATACCACCGCCCATAGCTGCCATATCTTTCATGCGGCGCATAAACTCGTCCATGGTAACGGTTACCGGTAACTCATCGGGGTTAAGACTTTCCAGCTCAACCTTGTAGGCAGGTTTATTGATAGCTTTGTCGAAGATGGTTTTTACTGTGGTCGCTTGTTCTTCGGTTAAAATGTGCTCTAATGCATCGTCTTTTTTGATCAGTTTATCAGCAACATCAGCATCAACACGTTTTAAGGATGTTTTTTCAAGCTTTTGCTCCAGCTGGCTAATGAAGTGGTTATCAATCGGCGAATTCATCACCAATACATCATAACCCTTTTTACCGGCCGACTGGATAAAGGCATCCTGTTTTGATGGGTCATTGGTGTAAAGGTAAATCAGTTGACCGTCTTTATCCGTTTGTATGGCTTCAACCTTGTCTTTATATTCGGCTAAAGTAAAGTTCTCCTTTTGGGTGTTGCTAACCAAAACAAAGTCTTTAGCCTTATCATAAAACTTGTCTTCGCTAACCATGCCGTATTTAACAAACAAGCCAATGTCGGTCCATTTTTCTTCGTAGGCTTTACGGTCAGTTTTAAACAGCTCTGCCAATTTATCAGCAACTTTTTTGGTGATATAGCTATTGATCTTCTTAACATTGCTATCAGCCTGTAAAAAGCTGCGTGACACGTTAAGCGGAATATCCGGTGAATCAATAACGCCATGTAGCAGCATTAAAAACTCAGGAACAATATCTTTTACCTCATCGGTAATAAATACCTGGCGCGAAAATAATTTGATCTTGTTCTTTGATACCTCAAAGTCGTTCTTCAGCTTAGGGAAATACAATACACCAGTTAAGTTGAAAGGATAATCAACATTTAGGTGGATCCAGAACAATGGGTCTTCGCTGAAAGGATAAAGCGTTTTGTAGAAGTTAAGATAATCTTCGTCTTTTAATTCAGATGGGGCTTTTGTCCAGATAGGATTGGTTTGATTAATGATATTATCAACCTCAACCGAAGTGTATTTTGGATTGCCTTCTTCGTCAACACCATCCTCAACAGATTCGGTTTTTGTGCCGAATTTGATAGGTACCGGTAAAAATTTACAGTATTTGTCTAATATCTCCTGTAGTTTATACTTACTTAAAAACTCTTCCGATTCGCTATTGATGTACAGGGTGATCTCGGTACCGCGTTCTTCCAATACACCTTCGCCAATTTCAAACTCTGTGCTGCCATCGCATACCCAGTAAGCTGGTTCTGCGCCTTCCTGGTATGATAAGGTTTGGATCTCTACCTTATCGGCCACCATAAATGCAGAATAGAAACCTAAACCAAAACGACCGATGATCTCATTGGCATCTTTGGCTTCTTTAAATTTTTCAACAAACTCAGTAGCACCCGAAAATGCTATCTGGTTAATGTATTTCTTGATCTCCTCGGCGGTCATACCCAAACCATTATCTGATATGGTGATGGTTTTTTTCTCCTCGTCAAATGCTATTTCAACACGCAGATCACCAAGTTCGCCGTTGTATTGCCCTAAGGAGGCCAAGCGTTTAATTTTTTGGGTAGCATCTACCGCGTTTGATACCAGCTCGCGCAAAAATATCTCATTATCTGAGTAAAGAAATTTCTTAATTATCGGAAAAATGTTTTCGGTGTGGATCGAAATGCTGCCTTTTTCTTGCATAATATTATAATATGATTGATTTAATATGATTTTCACCCTGCAACCATCAATGCGTGTTCCAAAGGTGATATTTTGTCAAATTGGCAGTGTTAGTTTAACTTATGGCCATCAAAAATGCATTAAATGCCGTATATAAATTATCCTTTGTTGTTATATCTGCAATACTGCCATCAACGGCCATTTTTGAACGGATAAAGGAGATCAGTAAAGTTGCATCATCAATAACTTTAGCTGTTAAAGCGCCTAAAGTTAGCAGGAGGGATGCGTGGGCATAATTGCCACCCAGCGAGGCTGTGATAAGCGCCACAGGTTTATCAACAAACAAACTGCTGGAAACCATCCAATCCAGCATGTTTTTAAGCTGCCCGGGCACGCCAAAGGCATATTCAGGTGTGCAAATAATAATCCCATCTGCATCAGCTAAAAGCTGGCGCAACTCCGCAACAGCGGCTGGTGGGTCATCCGTATCCAAACCCGGATCAAAAGGCGGTATTTGGGCCAGCCCACTGTAAATAGTATAACTGATATTTGCAGGAGCAAGGCTGCCCAGATATTTCAGAATATGGTGATTGGAAGAACCGGATCGAAGACTGCCTGAAATTGCAAGAACACCCCGACCCCCTAAAGGGGGAGTTACAAAGTTTAATTTATCTTTTTCCATCAGTCTAATCAAAAAGTTCCCCCTTCAGGGGGTTAGGGAGCTTATATAAACTGCAGTATAAACGACGAACCTTTACCCTCGGTTGATTGTACCTGGATGTTTCCTTTATGCAGCAGCATGATCTGTTTACACAAACTAAGCCCTATACCGCTGCCGGTTTTACGGGTACTAAAAAACGGTATAAATATTTTGTCGAGCAGTTCAGGCGGCATACCTAAACCGTTATCAGTTACTTTTACCAGGGTTTTATTATTGCTCTGAATTTCTCCGGACAATACGATACGTGGTGCTTCACGGTCTTTAACAGCTTCAATGGCATTAACCACCAGGTTTATCATCACCTGCTCAATCAGGTTAATATCTGCCTGGATGGCCAGGGTTGGGTCGCGCAGTATAATTTCAAGTTCAATGTTCTTCTTCTCCAGCGTTGGCCTCATCAGGCTGTTTAGGTTTTCAAACAAATCGCGCACCATGATTTTATTCAAATCGAGCTTGGTTATTTTATTGAGGCTGCGATAACTCTCTGTAAACTTAAGTAAGCCCTCACTACGTCTTTTTATGGTATCAATGCCCAACTCCAGGTCTTCCAGTTCGCTGCTTTGAACGCTATTCGCAATTTCGGGGCTTTGCAGGCGGTTCTTCAACGTATCGGCCAGTGATGAAATAGGAGCAACAGAGTTCATGATCTCGTGGGTCATTACATTCAGCAACTTTTGCCATGCTTTTGATTCTGTTTCGTCAAGCGCTTCGCTTACATTCTGGAAAGCTATCAGCTTGTATAAAATATCGTCGCTGCGCATTACACTGGCGGTTATTAAAATTTTAACCAGCTGCTGATTGCGGGTTATGGTTATAATTTTGCTATCGCCAGGTTTTACCTTGATGAGTTCAAGGTACAAAGCGGGTTCGCGCTTTTCAAGTGAGTGAACTGTTTTAAGATAGGGAATACTGATCAGGTTTTTAAAGGCCTCGTTTATCCAGCTTATGCTGCCTGTTTCTTCTTCGAACGATAAAATTCCGGTATCAACCAGTTCCAGTATCTTTTGCAGGTAATGGTACTGTGTTTCCCGTTCCCGGCTAATGAGCTTAAACGTGGTATTGATGTCATTAAATCCTTTGCGCAGCGGCTTAAGTTCATTAGGAGCACGGCGTACATCAAAATGTCTCGAAAAATCGCGGTAGTGTATGGATTCTACAAACTGGTTTACTTCTTCCTGCGCTTTTTTCTGAAAACGGATCATTTCGATAACCGCGTAAGTTACCAATGGTATAAATATAACCAGGTACAGGTACAAGCCCTTAACGGTAACAAATGCTGCCGCGATGAGGGCCAAAAACATCAGGAACACACGCAGCAACAGCCGCCATTCATATCGGTTAAATATCATATTTGCTTAATCTGCGGTATAAGGCCGTACGGGTTAATCCCAATTCCTTGGCCGCCCTGGTAATATTGCCATTATGTTTTTCAATAACCCTAAGTATGGCATTTTTTTCCAGGGTGCTTAACTGGATATTGTCGTCGTCGACAACAGTGTCTGTGGCCGTCTCTAAAATAGAAAATATAAGATCGTCGGGTCTTAGTATATGATCATCGGCCATAATAACGGCCCTTTCAATAGTATACTGTAATTCGCGTACATTGCCCGGGTAATTGTATGATTTTAGTTTTTGCAAAGCTGCAGCATCAAAATCCACGGATGGTTTAAGGTATTTGCTGGCATACAATTTGGCAAAGTGCCTGGCCAGTATGGTGATATCCTCATTACGCCTGCGCAGTGGCGGCATATTGATCTCAACGGTATTAATACGGTAAATCAAATCCTTACGAAACCGGTTTTCATTAGCCAGCTCATGCATGGGTACGTTAGTAGCACAAATAAGCCTGATATCGATATCAACGGCTTTATTGGTGCCCAAACGGGTTACCTGGCGGTTTTGTAGTATGGTGAGCAGCTTGGCTTGTTGTTGCAGGGTAATGTTACCAATTTCATCCAAAAATAACGTACCGCCCTGGGCATCTTCAAAACGCCCGGTACGGTCTTCGCGCGCATCAGTAAAAGCTCCTTTTTTATGACCAAAGAGCTCGCTTTCAAATAAAGTATCGGTAAGTGCGCCTACATCAACTTTAATAAAAGGTTTATCAGCCCGTAATGACCGCTCATGTATGGCTTTGGCCATAAGATCCTTACCGGTGCCATTTTCGCCAAGGAGCAAAATATTGGCATCGGTAGGGGCAATTTTATTCACTTTGTAAAAAATATCCTGCATCACTTCCGATTCGCCCAGAATGGAGGTATCACCGGCAGTACTTTTTACAGCTGTCTTGGTGGTTTTTACCCCTTCTTTTTTATCTAAAAGCTCTTTTATGGTAGCAATCAGTTTTTCGTTATGCCAGGGTTTTACAATAAAATCATTAGCTCCCTCTTTTAATGAGCGTACCGCAAGATCAATATCACCATAAGCAGTTATCATGATAACGCTAACATTGGGTTTCCAGTCCTTTACTTTTCGCAACCAATATAAACCCTCATTGCCTGTGTTAATAGCGCTGTTAAAGTTCATATCCAACAAAACAAGATCAACCTCGTTACGCTGTAGCAACCAGTTTAAGTTCTCCGGATTTTTTTCGGTGATCACTTCCTGCGCCTCTGTTTTTAATAAAAGCTTAACCGCGGTTAGCACATCCGGGTCATCGTCAACAATTAATATAGTTGCTTTTTTAAGTATCATTTAATAACTTTTAAATTTTTAAAGATTATGGTTTAAAAGTCACAGTATACGCATTTGTTACTATGAATTGTTAACCTTGGTACATGAATCAAATTATTTGTGCAAATTAATAATTGAATGCTTAAATTTMATACCAGTTATGATAATACAAGTATTAAGCTGTAAATCAACTATGAATGCTTAATGCAGGCCATGTGCATCTTAATCTACTGTATCATAACCGAACACTTGCTGTAACAGAAGCGTACGCTTCAATTGCTTATTTTGTGTTTAATGTACTGAAATACAGTATTTTAATTTGTGGCATATCTTTTTGTAACTACTATTCAAAATATAATAAACTACAGTGGACAGAAAAATTGAAAAAAAGACCTGGAACAGTAAACGGATATTAACAATTGCGGGCATAACAGGCATTGTTTTATTAGTTGGCGGAAGCATTTATTTTACATCGGGTAAAAGTAAGCTTGATGTTGATACCGAACGCATAACCATTAGTACTATTACAAAAGGCCCATTTCAGGAGTTTATACCTGTAAATGGCGTGGTAATGCCCCTTACAACAATTTTTCTTGATGCTACAGAAGGTGGTGTTGTAGAAGAGAAATATGTTGAGGACGGTGCCAATTTGAAAAAAGGCGACCCTATACTAAGATTATCAAATACCGATCTGGAACTGAGCCTGGCCAACCAGGAAACCGCTGTATATGCCGAGCAAACCCAGATGCAGATATCGCATAACAACGCACAGCAGAACACCATCACCAAGCTTAATACCATGGCCGATGTTGAAAATACCTTCAAAGAGGCCGAAAGGGTTTACAAACTGGATAAACATCTTTATGATCAAAAAGCGATAGGTTTACAGGAATATCAGTCGGCAAAAAATATGTACGATTATCAGGTTAACCGGTATAGGCTGGCTAAACAAATATTATCGCAGGATACTGCCCTGGTTAAACAACAGGCATTACAGTCACAAGAACAATACGCGCACATGAAAACTACGCTTGAGCTTATGCGCCAGAAAGTTGCCAGCCTCACCTTAAGGGCAAATGTTGAAGGTCAATTAACTTCAATGGATGCCGAGGTAGGTCAGAATAAAAAACAGGGTGAACACCTGGGGCAGATCGACGTACAATCGGGCTTTAAAGTTAGGGTTGATATTGACGAACATTATTTATCGCGCATATATACCGGCTTAAAAGGTGATTTCTCCTTTGCCGACAAAACATATAACCTGGTTATCAAAAAAGTATACACACAGGTGAAAACAACCGGCAGTTTCGTGGTTGATATGCAGTTTGTAGGCACGGTGCCTAAAGGCATACGTAAAGGCCAAACCCTGCAGGTAAGGCTTGCACTAAGTGATGAAACACAGGCGGTATTGGTACCTAAGGGTGGTTTTTACCAGCAAACAGGTGGCAACTGGATATTTAAAGTGAGCGCAGACGGTAAACGTGCTTATAAAGTTGATATTCAGCTTGGAAGACAAAGCCCTGATTATTATGTAGTAACTGAAGGTTTAAATCCGGGTGATAAGGTAATTACCTCGAGCTATGAAACTTATGGAGATATACAGGAACTCATACTAAAAAAATAAATTGACAATTGCCTGCAACGGAAAGTCATTATAAAACATCATATATAAAACTAATTAACTAAAAAAATCAGGTCTATCCGCTACATAACGGAGACGATTTAGGAGGCACCAATGATAAAAATTACAAATCTCGAAAAATTCTACCGTACAGAAGAGGTAGAGACCATAGCTTTAAATAAGCTATCCATTGAAATTGCAACCGGCGAATTTGTGGCCATTATGGGCCCGTCTGGCTGCGGTAAATCAACATTGCTCAATATTTTGGGTATGCTTGATGATCCGGATGCAGGGAGCTATGTTTTTAACGATATAGAAGTTGCGCACTTTACAGAGCGTAAACGTGCTGATCTGCGCAAGCATAACATTGGGTTTGTATTTCAAAGTTTTAACCTTATTGATGAGCTTACCGTATTTGAAAACGTAGAACTGCCCTTAATTTACACTGGTGTAGCAGCAGCTGAAAGGGTAAAAAGGGTAGAAGAGGTGCTTGACAAAATGCAGATCATGCATCGCCGTAACCATTACCCGCAGCAGTTATCGGGTGGTCAGCAACAGCGTGTGGCTATTGCCAGGGCTGTGGTTAACAAACCTAAATTAATACTTGCGGATGAGCCTACAGGTAACCTTGACAGTAGCAACGGTAATGATGTAATGGAATTACTTACCGACCTGAACGAACAGGGAACTACCATCATTATGGTTACTCACTCTGAACATGATGCCCGTTACAGTCACCGTATTATACGCCTGCTTGATGGTCAAAGTGTTATGGAGAATATAATGGTTTAAACCAGGATCACCCCAAAAGAAAATAGTTTATATAAGTTAATAAGTGCCTCGCTTTCCCTTCCCTCAACGGGAGGGGTTAGCTTGAGTTTTTCCGTTTTTATTTTGGGGCAGTCCGCCGGTATATTTTGAGAAGGATGGGGTGGTTTATAATTGGCAGTTTACCTATTAATATTTTAATAAGATGATTAGGAATTATATAAAAACAGCCTTTCGGAGCCTTCGAAAAAACAAAGGATTTACCGCTATAAATATCCTGGGCCTGGCCTTGGGCCTGGCAACCTGCCTGCTCATTGTTTTATATGTGGTTGATGAGCTAAGCTATGACAGGTATAATGCCAAATCGAACCGGATATACCGTGTTAATGAAGACCTGAAACTTGGCGAAAATAACGTGCTTTATGCCGTTTGCATGCCACCCCTGGCCAAAACCTTAAAGGCCGAATATCCTTATGTTGAAAATGCTGTACGGCTAAAAAATGCCGGCACATCACATGTAAAAAAGGGCAACTTTAATATATCAGAAAATAAGATAGCTTTTGCCGATCCTTCTTTGTTTGATGTGTTCACACTGCCCATGATCAACGGCAATCCTGCATCGACTTTAATTGAGCCAAACAGCGTTGTAGTTACCGAAACTACAGCCAAAAAATATTTTAACAGCATAAATGTTGTTGGTAAAACCTTGTTGTTTAATGATAATACGCTTTGTAAAGTAACAGGTGTAATAAAAGATATTCCTAAGCAATCACATTTTAATTTCGACTTTTTTATTTCCATGTCTTCATGGCCCGATAGCCGCTCGAACGAATGGTTGCGGAGCGATTATAATACCTATGTCCTGTTAAAAAATCCTGCTGACGCTAAAAAACTGGAGGCAAGTTTTCCGGAGCTATTAAAAAAATTCAGCGGTGCGCAGATGCAGGCCCAACTTAATATGAGCATTGACGCCTTTGAAAAAAGCGGCAGCTTTTTCAGGATGAATTTAACACCACTTACAGATATTCACCTGCACTCAAACCGGAGCGGTGAACTGGGGCCTAACAGTACAACGCAATATGTTTATATATTTTCGGCAATAGCCATTTTTATACTTTTAATAGCCTGTGTTAATTTCATGAACCTATCCACCGCGCGTTCGGCAAACCGGGCTCGTGAGGTTGGTGTACGTAAAGTTTTAGGTTCGCCACGTAAATACCTGATCGCCCAGTTTTTAACCGAATCAATTTTGGTAACGTTCATGGCTACGGTAATTGCTTTTGTTGCGGCTGTGGCATTGCTACCATTATTTAACCAGTTATCAGGCAAAGAAATACTGATTAATACACAATCCCTTGTTTGGATGGTGCCTTGCTTGTTGTTTATCGTTGTATTTATAGGCGCGCTATCTGGTTCATATCCGGCCTTTTATCTCTCGGCCTTTCAGCCAATTGATGTATTAAAGGGCAAGTTGGTTGCTGGTTTTAAAGGTGGCTGGCTCCGGAGTTTTCTGGTGGTTTTCCAGTTTTCCATATCTATTTTTTTGATCATTGGTACGCTGGTTGTCTATAATCAGCTAAATTATATCCAAACCAAAAACCTGGGCTATAACCGCAGCCAGGTGCTTATAGTGCAAAATATTTTTGAACTGAATAAACAGGCCAAAATATTTAAACAGGAGGTAAAAGAAATTCCCGGGGTTATAGACGCCACCATGACGGGTTTCCTGCCGACTTCAAACTGGAAAAGCACCGCCATTTATTTCAAAGATGCTTCGCTTGATCAAAAAAGATCCATGTTTCCGCAGAACTGGGAGATAGATGAGGATTATGTATCTACACTGCAGATGAAAATGGTTTCGGGGCGTAGCTTTTCAAAGGATATGCAAACAGATTCGACAGGTATTGTAATTAATGAATCGGCAGCTAAATTCCTGGGTTTTAATAACGCTGTAAATAAGACCCTGTACAAAAGCTTAGGTGGTAAGCAGACTTTAGATAATGTAAAGCAATACCATGTAATAGGGGTAGTGAAGGATTTTAATTTTAGTTCGTTGAGGGAAAATGTGGGTCCGGTTGTTATGACGCTTGCAGAAAATAACGGTGCCTTGAGCATCCGCGTAAATACTTCAAATCTACCCGCTCTGCTATCGCAAATAAAAGATAAGTGGAAGGGATTATCGCCCAATGTACAGATCAACTATTCGTTTATGGATCAGGAGTTTGATGCCTCATATCGCACTGAACAGCTTACCGGAAAAATAGCTATTGTATTTACCACTTTGGCCATTGTAATTGCTTGCCTGGGTCTGTTTGGCTTAGCTGCCTATGCCGCAGAGCAACGTACAAAAGAGATCGGTATCCGTAAAGTATTAGGAGCAAATGTATCGGCTATTGTAAGTATGTTATCAAAAGATTTTATCAAACTGGTTTTCATATCCATTTTAATAGCATCACCACTGGCCTGGTACTTAATGACTAAATGGTTACAAGACTTTGCTTACCGCATAAACATTCAATGGTGGGTTTTGGTATTGGCGGGTGTGGCAGCATTATTCATCGCATTTATTACAGTAAGTTTTCAATCAATTAAAGCAGCCATAGCAAATCCGGTTGATAGTTTGAAGAATGAGTAATGTAATTGGTAGTGAGGACCGGGGATCGTGTTGTGTGTTCTCAAACAATTTAGGTTTTAGAAATTAGAATTTAAGAAAGACATGTTTAGAAATTACATCAAAACAGCCTGGCGAAACTTAGTTAATAAGAAGTTTTATAGCTCCATAAATATCATAGGACTTACCATTGGTTTAGCCGTGGGGATGCTTATTTTACTTTGGGTACAAGACGAACTAAGCTTTGACCGCTTTAATTCAAAAGCCGACCAGATATATAAAGTTAATGCCTCTATTGGTAGTGGTGTAAGCAAGCAGGTATGGCCATGGGCCCCGGCGCCGGTAGCTGCTTATGCTTTAAAGGAAGTACCCGGTGTTGTTAGCGCGGTAAGGGTAATTACCAATTCTGATTATACTGTTTTTAGGTATAAGGATAAATTGCTCAAGGAAGATTACGGAAAATTATCATGGGTTGATGATGCCTTTTTTAAGGTGTTTGACTATAAATTATTAAAAGGAAATGTAAATAACCCTTTTCCAAATGACCAGTCGGTTATAATTACTGAAAGCACAGCTAAACGCTATTTTRGAAATGCAGATCCAATTGGTAAAACCATCACTGGTGATAGCAGGGATCCTTATGTAGTTTCGGGTGTACTGGCTGATTTTTCGGCCAACTCAAGTATAGATGGTGACATGTTGTTTTCTATGAATATAAAGAAAAAACAATATAATGGTAATGGCTATTGGAAAGCAATGGACGAAGATTGGGGTAATTATTATGCCCAGACCTTTTTATTGGTAAGGCCCGACGCTTCAACAAAAACCATCGGCGAAAAATTGACACAAATTCATTTTAAACACCACCAGGGTATAAAACCAACTGATGGCATATTTATGCTTCAGCCGCTTACTCAAATACACCTGTATAACCCTGATGGTTCATCAGCCGGTATGCAGATAGTAAAGGTATTTTCAATTGTGGCTATACTGATATTGCTGATAGCCTGTATCAACTACATCAACCTGTCAACTGCGCGTTCCATGATGCGTGCTAAGGAAGTGAGTGTGCGTAAAATAATAGGTGCCGAAAGAAAGCATTTATTTATACAGTTTATAATTGAAACTATTTTATGCTTTGCCATAGCGCTCTTACTGGCTTTCTGTGTTATATATGCGGTAATGCCGGTTTATAATAGTATTGCGGGTAAGCAAATGCGTTTTGACTTGTTTAATGCTCGTGTATGGCAGGTAATAGCGATTACTATAGCGGCTACACTTGTAGCTTCGAGCATATACCCGGCGTTGTTACTTTCATCATTTAAACCCATTAACGCGTTAWAAGGTAAAATATCCGGCACGGGCAACGCCACTTTCAGAAAGGTGCTGGTGGTTTGTCAGTTCGCGTTCTCTATTGGGTTAATCATTGGAACTATCGTGATTAATAAGCAATTAAATTATATACAGCAAAAGCAATTAGGGTACGATAAATCATACGTTTTTGGTTTGCAGATGCATGGCATGCAGGATCATTATGAAGCCATAAAGGCCGACTTATTGAATAATCATGCCATAACCGGTATAACTACCGGCGATGGCAATATTGTAAACAACGGCAGTACTACCAGTGATACAGATTGGGATGGCAAAGACCCTAACATGAGTTTTTTGGTACACCCTTAYGGTATCGATAAAGACTATCTGAATTTATTTAAAATAAAGTTTGTAAGCGGTGGTAATTTTACCGGGGCCAAATCTGATTCGGCTCATTGGATCCTGAATGAGACCGCTGTAAGACTTGCTGGTATTAAAGACCCGGTTGGCAAACGGTTTAAATTTCATGATACTAACGGAATTATTATTGGGGTTGTAAAGGATTTTCATGTTGCCTCATTAAAACAGGCCATTGAACCTGTAATTTTTAATTACCGGGCAAGTACATGGCAATTGTTTGTAAAAACAACAGGTAAAGATGCACCGGCAGCAATCAAGGCCGTTGAGAAGTTTTGGAAGCAATACAATTCAACCTTTCCATTTGAGTATAAATTTCTGGATGATGATTATAATGAACTCTACAAATCGGAACAGCATACAGCTACGTTATTTGACGTTTTTGCCGGCATAGCCATATTTATTTCATGCCTTGGTTTGTTTGGTTTGGCAACTTACACCGCGCAGGTAAAGGTTAAGGAAATAGGTATCCGTAAAGTATTGGGAGCGAGTGTTGCCAATATCACAACTATGCTTTCAAAAGACTTTCTGGTACTTATAGTGATCGCTATAATAATAGCATCGCCAATTGCCTGGTATGCCATGAATAAATGGTTACAGGATTATGTTTATCGAACAGAATTGCATTGGTGGATCCTGGCTATAGCCGGTAGTGCAGCCATTTTGGTCGCTTTTATAACTATTAGTTTCCAGGCCATTAAGGCTGCTTTAAATAACCCGGTAAAAAGCCTACGTAGTGAGTAGTGAAAAATGCCTGGTAATTTAGAGTTTAGGTTTTAGGATTAAGGATTTTCATTAAAATATCTTCATTATGTTAAAAAGTTATGTAGTTATTGCTTTCAGAAATATCCGGCGTAATTTGAGTTACGCATTCCTGAATGTTTTTGGACTTACCCTGGGTATTGCGGCCTGCCTTGTTATTTTTTTAATAGTGAGGAATGAACTTGGTTACGACACATACAATACTAGGGCGAACCGTACTTATCGGGTAACATTACATGCTCTTGATTTCAACGCCAACGTATCATTGGCCATTATACCGGCTATACGTACCGACTTTCCTGAACTGGAGGCAACTACACAAGTTTTTTACAGACGTGATGCTGTGGTTAAAGTAGGCGATAACCGGTACAGTGAAAAAAGTTATGCCTTTGCTGATGAACAGATCAATAAAGTTTTTGATTACCATTGGCTTACCGGTGATGCGAATACTGCGCTGCAGCAACCCAACAGTGTTGTACTTACAGAAACCATTGCAAAGAAGTATTTTGGTAAACAGAATGCTATGGGGCAGGTCATTAATCTTGATAATAGATTAAACCTTAAAGTTACCGGCATTATTCAAGATCTGCCCGGCAATACCAGTTTACCTTTAGAGTTCATGGTATCGTTGGCAAGCATCCAAAAAAACCTGGAGGGGGCTATGCATAATTTCTGGGCAATTCCCGGTGCAAGTTATGCCTATATTGTAATCCCGCCTAATTATTCCATCCATCAGCTCGAAAAAAAGATGCCTGGTTTTATCAAAAAAAATTGGGGTACCGATATAGCTAAAGCCGCTGTTATGCCTTTACAGCCATTAAAAGAAATTCATTTCGATCAGCGCTATATTAATAACGTTGTAACTCCTACATCAAGAG